>NZ_CP045997.1:1527885-1577715 GCF_010233585.1 Spirosoma endbachense | reverse complement strand
GTGGTTAGAATCAACAGATTCTTTTTTTATAGTTTCCATAATGAACGAGAAGACATGAAGCCAAAAAGGTAGTGCTTTTTCCTTAAGTTGACAGCATTGGCCGGGCCGCCGATGCGGTTTCAAAAACCTTATAGGTTTAAATTGGCCGAGTACTAGGCAAGTTGCCATCTAAAACACAGTTTATCTAACATGGCCTCCTGCACCAATAGCCAGGCGATTATTTTCATTATAATAACCCCAACTTTCGACAGCAAAAGCGCTAAAAATGAGCATTATAAGCTCTATTTTTTGTGCAACTTTAAACGTCAGAAAGACGTGTGGAAATTGACCCCATTGTGCACCTAAGCGATATGAACAATTATTTTATTCTGATAGCCATTTTCGCAGTCACAGCCTGCCAGTCGAAGCAACAGGAAGCTCTCTCCGAAGCATCAATGCCTCAACGTATGGCCGCGATGAAAGCACCTGCTCCTGAGCAGGATGATTCCTCAACCGATGAGGAACTAACGCCTGAATTACCGGCACCAACGGGTCAACCGGCGGCAACGACTAACCGGAAAATCATTCGCAATGCACAGGTGCGGATTCGGGTCAGTGATTTCAACACTTCGGGAAAAGCCATTGAGAAGGCCATTACCCAGTCTGGTGGTCAGATCGCCAATTCGAACGAAACCAAGTCTGATAACAGCATCGAAAATGCCCTGACCGTTCGAGTTCCAGCCGCTCGTTTAGACGCATTTCTTACGTTGGTACTAAAAGAATCCATTTTTACGGATACAAAAACGATAACAGCCGAGGATGTTACCCGTCGTTACGTAGACACCGAAGCGCGAATCCGGAGTAAAAAAGCGGTTGAAGAAACGTACCTGAAGCTTCTCAAACAGGCCCGCACCGTTGAGGATGTATTAAAAGTAGAAGAACAATTAGGCCAGATTCGCGAAGAGCGTGAAGTACAGGAGGCCGAACTGCGCCAGCTCAAAGACGAAGTTGCACTGAGCACAGTCAATCTAACCTACTATCAGCAAACTGAAGTTGCCCTACGACCGGAAGAACCGATTTATGCCCAAATCTGGCACAATTTTACCGATGGCTTCCGGTTGATGGGCGATGTACTGGTTGGCCTGTTTTATTTTCTACCCCTTGGCCTGGTTGGCTTCGGGGTTGGCTGGTTCATTCTGCGTTGGCGGAAACAACGCAGGAAAGCGGTAAAATAAATAGCCCAATCGAGCATTAAACGACGGGTAATTTCCAGCCGTTATGGTAATGAGCCGACAACAGGGCATTAGCCTGCGGGTCATTCTTAAACCCTTTTGTTGTAGCGTCCCAATAAACCTTACGGCCAGTCTTGTAAGCAATGTTCCCCATATGGGCGTTAATGGCGGCAATACTACCAGTTTCAATGCCGCATTTAAGTATCCCGGCATTGTTGGTCTTAATGGCCTGTACAAAGTTTTTCGTATGTTCGTTTAGGTAGTCGCCATTACGAGCCTGGTCGGGAATATCTTCCACCTTATACACCTTGATATTATCTTTTGTCTGCGTTTCGGGCAACAGCGACCAGCCATCCCGATTTAGCACAAGCGTTGCATTGTTGCCAATAAAGGCAATGCCCTCGGTCCGCCCATAATTACCCCCATCGATGCCTGTGGCATGCTCCCAGAGCATATTGAAGCCATCATATTCATAAACAGCCTGCAAGGTGTCGGGTGTTTCAGAAGCATCGTCAGGATAAGCGAGCTTGCCGCCCGATGCCATCACGGATTTGGGCGCTTTGGCATTCATGGCATAGAGGGCAATGTCAATTTCATGAACGCCCCAATCGGTCATCAATCCACCGGCATAATCCCAGAACCAGCGAAAATTGAAATGGAAGCGATTTGGGTTAAAAGGTCGTTTAGGAGCTGGTCCCAGCCACATATCATAGTCCACACCTGCCGGTGGGGCACTGTCGGGACGGACGGGAACCGGATTCATCCAACCCTGGTAAGCCCAGACTTTCACCAGTCGGATATTGCCTAATTTACCGGATCGAATGTAGTCAATTGCTTTTTCGTAATGTGAACCGCTCCGTTGCCATTGCCCAACCTGAACGATTTTATTGTATTTCCGGGCAGCCGCCAGCATCAGATTACACTCTTCAATGCTATTGGCTAAGGGTTTTTCAACGTAGACATGCTTGCCTGCCGAGACCGCATCAATCATGGCCATGCAGTGCCAATGATCGGGCGTTCCAATAATAACGGCATCAATGTCTTTGTTTTCCAATAGTTTCCGATAGTCTTTGAATAATTGAGGACGATTCTGCTGCATTTTTTGGACATCGGCCGCTCGTTTATCCAGAACACTCTGGTCAACATCAGCTAAGGCGACACATTCTACATCGCTCATGAGCAGATGTGAGCGAAGGTCTGACCAACCCATGCCATTACAGCCAATTAGCCCAAGTTGAAGTTTATCATTCGGGGAAGTTTTTTTGCGCTGACTGGCGATAGCTTCCAGTGTGGGTAGACTAATCAGTCCGGCTCCGGTAGCGGTTAGAGCCGAATTTCGCAAAAAATGTCTGCGCGTAATTTCCATGGATTGTCAGGTTTAAAAATGCCAGAAACGGTTGCCATACACTAAAGCATAGCAAGCACTTTACCTAATCAACTGTGGTGAATTTGTCAGGAACATGACCGTTCCGATTCCAGTCTGGCCTTTGGTTCAAGGTCTATTTACGCTTTATGAACCTGCCTGCAAATAGCCAATGATTTCCTGTGCCGTTTGACGGGCAGACCGATTGACGCCAATCAATGTTGCCGACGCGAAGCCAGTCCAACTGCCGTATCCGACCAGCCACAAACCGGGTTGTTTCACCGATCGGGTGCCTTCCACCTCTACCCGACCGTCCGGAGTGAGAAGGTCAAGTCCGTTCAAAAATTGCAAAGCAGGACGAAAACCAGTACACCAGATAATAGCATCGACCGATTCCTGGCTTCCATCCGGCCAGATAACGCCATCCTGATTAAATGCCGAAAACGGTCGCACGGCGCGCAGGGCATCACGGTTTCGGGCTTCTTTAACACTTTCGACCATCACAATATCGGCAAGGCTACCTCCTGGCTTAGTATCTCCCGCGTGGAACCGTTGCGTTGCCGCCCGAAACAGGTAACGCCCATCCACCTCATCCGGCAAAAACGATGGTTCTTCTAAAGTGACCCAGGTTGTATTGGCTACTTTCGATACTTCAGCGATAATCTGAGCGCCTGAATTGCCCCCGCCGATAACTAACACCCGTTTTCCAGTAAATTCATCGGGTGAGGTATAATTGGCAGAATGTAGTTGTTTACCCTTGTAATCGTTTATCCCGGTATAGGCTGGAATAACCGGATGACTCCAGCTACCTGTGGCGCACACCAATGCACGGCAACGATAATTGCCCCGGCTGGTTTGGAGGTTGAACGTCGTCCCTTCCCTTTTAACCGATTGAACCTGAACGGGTCGATGAACTGCAAAGCCATATCGTTTCTCATAATTGGTCAGATACGCGATAACTTCCTGGCGAGTTGGATAAATCGTATGACTACGGGGCATGAGCCAACCGGGCAGCGAACTGGCTTCTGCCGGAGAAAAAAGTTTCAACGATTGCCATCCGTGCTGCCAGGCTCCACCAGGCGATGGCTGCTCATCCAGTTGAATAACATCCAGGGAGCTACGCTGTAAATGATAGGCAGTTGCCAGACCTGACTGTCCCCCACCGATAATGATCACATCGTGTAGAGTCGGCTCATTCATGATAACCCATTGATTGGTATATAACCCGTCGGCAATTCTTCATCGTGCCTGGTGGTAAATGATAGATGGCTATTTAAAACGCAATCATGCCTGATCCGGGGTTAGCACACGCTTCATGACAATTGCCGAAGACGGACATAGATCGCTGAATTGCTGTGTCTGCTGGATAGCCACTGGTACATCCTGACGATTGACGACCTGAAAGCCATATCGTTCGAAATAACGATCAGCCGTAGTTGTGATTAGATACACCTCACGTAGCCCGACAGCTCTGGCGGTTTCCAGAATGCGCCCCACTAATTGAGCACCAATCTGTTTACCCTGAAACGCAGGATCGACAGCTACCGAACGCAGCAGGCCCACCTCATTAAATCGCTCTAAACCAGCAACTCCAATAGACTTTCGGGCGTCTTTGGCAATCACAAAATCGGCCAGATCTGCTGGCAGATCGTCGGTCAATAAGTGTCCCTGGTGTAATAAGGCAATGACAATGTCTTTGTCTTCAGGCCGGGCGTATTCGATGTGAAAGCTCATAGACATTACTGAGTTGAGGCCAGTTGATTGGCGCCTACATGGGTCGCAATAAATTCCTGACTGTAAATTTTGATCATATCGCGCACTTCACGGAATGCCGTTAGCTTAGCTTCAGCATCGATGTCCCGCCCTTTCATATGGCTAGGTTCAGGAAAACTCTGGTGAATCCGCTGACCGACTGCCGGGAAAAATGGACACTGTTCACGGGCTTTATCGCAGACGGTCAGTACAAAATCGAACGGTATATGCAAATAGTCTTCTACAGGATTGGACGTATGGTTCGCTATATCAATCCCATCCTCAGCTAAAACCTGTATGGCTAATGGGTTCACGCCTTTAGGATTAATGCCAGCACTGTAAACTTCTATTGGTTCAGTCGGTTTCAACCTATCGGCAAAATAGTGTAGATACGCCTGGGCTATCTGCGATCGGGCGGAATTACCCGAACATAGTACTAAGATTCGTTTCATGGAAAATCCTTTTTATGTTAGTTACAGCAATCGGGACCACAGCACGATACCCCTTCTGAATTACCTAATTCGACTAATTTAGAGTCAACAGGTTCTGGCTTTTGCGCAAACACCGTAACACTATAAATGCCTCTGGCTGGATTGCCACCAGTTGGCTGACGATAGCCGGCAATTTCATCGTTTGAGAGATAATTTTTCAATACCTCATCCGGAAGGGCGATTTCGCGCTCTTTTTGCACAATGATGTTCGTGAATCCGGCTTGGGCTACAAGCTCTAAATACGCATCCTTTTGACTGGCTCCGGATACACAACCGACGTAAAGCTCTGCATCACGCTGTAAATTTCCGGGCAACTCCCCTTTCAGAACGATGTCTGAGATACTAAAATGCCCACCCGGCTTAAGAATGCGATAGGTTTCGGAGAAAGCTTTCTGCTTATCGGGAACAAGGTTCATGACGCAATTGCTGACAACGACATCTGCCAGATTTTCTGCCAAGGGCATATCTTCGATGTCGCCATAGACAAATTCGACATTAGTAAAACCCAGGGTTTTGGCGTTTAAACGCGCCCGATCAATCATGGCAGGGGTCATATCCAGACCGATCACCCGACCGGTTGGCCCCGTTTCAGCTCGAGCAACAAAACAATCATTGCCCGCGCCCGATCCTAAATCAACTACGACATCACCCGGTTTGATCTGGGCAAATTGCGTCGGGAGACCACAACCTAACCCTAAATCAGCCTCAACGACGTAGCCGTTCAGCTCACCGTAGCCAACCGTCATATCGATGGGAACACTGGCGCTGATTTCCGGACCACAGCAGGATGTGGGGCCGGGTTGATCGCTCCCACAGCATCCAGTAGCTTCTGCTGGGGTGCGTTCAGCGATGGCTGCGTATTTCTGACGGACTACCTCTTTGATTTGCTCTGCAGTTTCCATGGTCTAGTTTATTGCAATATTACGATTGATTTTTACAAAAAAATACCTGCTGATCTCTTAACAGCAGGATGCCGATTCGGGAATAAATGCATCCAGCATGGCACCAAACGTTTGTTGGGCTTCTTGCCATACAGTGGGGTTAATGCAATAGCAAACACGGGGCGGATTAATTTCACCCTGGATGATACCGATTCGTTTCAATTCCTTCAAATGTTGCGAAACGGTTGCCTGAGCTAATTCAAGTTCGTCTACCAAATCACCACATACGCAGGCTTTCCGAGCGATCAGCATTTGCAATATTGCTACCCGTGCCGGATGAGCAAAGGCCTTTGCCAGATCGGCCATACGGTTTTGTTCAGCGGTAAAGATCTCCGTTTTTGTCAGTCCCATGCCGCAAAAGTAATGCATCGCCGATCAATTGCAATATTACGATGAATATTTTTTTTGACATTACGAATAGGCTCTTTTCGTAGCTATTGTTTTAGGGCTTTGGGTTAGAGCTATGCCATGGCATGACTCTAACCCAAAGCCCTAGTTTTATACCTGCCCCTGAGACACAGTTTTTTTCTAAATGTGGTGATACATTAGTGGCCTGCTAGCTCAAAACCAAAGAACCCTATGCATTTAATCAATTGCTTGTACTAGCAAGTAGAATAGCATGGATTATTTCATGTGACGAATAAAGCTTTCTCAGCGTCTTAATTATATTGACTCGAGCTGAGTAGTAGGACGATTTAGTTGTAAGAAAACACTACTACCTGGCAGTTGGGTTTTACTTGATTTTTTTCAAGCCGCCCTCTGGGCCTAAGCAAAATGGGTGAGAACAACATATGGGACAGCAATTCGACGGGGAGTTACTCGATTGACTGTATACTTTGTGAGGAGACAATTGTCGTGCCACAAAAATGGGCAGTAAACATGTCTCCAATTTGCCATAAGTGTAGTACTGCGTTGAAAAACTATGTATTCAGGAATCGACCTGGGAATGGACTGACTTTACCAGTGTCATTACCCAACCCGTCGTGACAATCATCAATAATAATGTCTATGGACAGGAATGCTTAGTAATTTTTTGCTGGCACGGTTAAATTTATTCTCTACTCGATATTGGGGATAAGTATTTAATCGATAAATATCTCTAACCAAATCAAAAAGAGGCACTTGAGAGGCTGCCAATCCTTATGCTGCGCTGGCTTTCTTATCTAATTTAAGGGCAATAAAACAAGGTTAAATTAATAAATTTCCCTAAATTTATCAGAAAAGTGCTATATTGCGCTAAAACCAACTATTGAATCTATGAAATTGACATTGGTAGAAAAGATTTCAGAAGAGTTTCTGAACTTCGTAAAAGCTAGCAATATCGAAAAGAGTCCTGACTTTTCAATTGTTGAAGCCGTAGTACAAGATGAAGTACCGGCTGCTGAACATCGAGATCCTCTCGTCAATGTTGGCAAACGTGCCCTGAATCGGAACTTCTTTCGAGTTAAGATTGAGGGAAGCGCCCTGGGATTTTTCACCTACGGCCAGTTGTATGAAAAGTTTTATGGTGCCTGCATTCAGTATTAATTAGTCGGTCGCACTTGCACCGAAAATAAGGCTCTTCCATTTACGGAAGAGCCTTATTTGCTTACCAGACTTCAAGCTCAGTACACTAAAATAGTTCGATTCATTAAAGACCTCTGGCACCTGGACCCAGCCCAAAACGGGGGACCGGATCACGTTTCAGATCGATATGGGCCGCAAAACCAGCATATGAACTGGGATTATGTAAGGACAGGTCGGCAGGCTGAGCGCCATAAGCAGGTTCAAATTCGGAAATGTGCGTATCCTTTCGACCGGAATCCCGATCAAAGACGTGTACGCCTTCGTGGATCAGCACAGCTGCCCGCGAATTATTTCCGATAAATCCCCCAAAATTAGAATTGACATTGGTAAAAGCCGGACCAAACGTGATCGGGCCATTGACGGGTGCTTCTGCTGCGGTAAAAATGCCATTGACAGGAGCACCCGTACGAAAACGGGTGGCGCTGTCTTTATACAGTCCAAGCAACTGGGTATAACGCTCAATGATAGTTGCCAGATCGGTATCCTTTACGGGTCTGCTGGCACCAAGCGTAGATGCACTCGCCGAGATCCGGAAATGGGTTATAAGCGCATCGACTGTTAGTACGTCAAGCGCTGTTCCATTTTGACGGCTTGTCTGGAAAAAAGTCAGAGCCTGGAGAGCCGCCTTTACTTTCTTGATTGCCAGCTGAGTGTCACCCTGAGCCAGGCCCTGTCCTAGTTGTCCATTTTGCAATAGAATATCAATTATGCCAAGGGTCTGACGGGCAGCAATGCCTTCGTCACGATCCATATTAAAGCGAGTTTCAACGGCGCGTAGTGCTTTAGCCGTTTGCTCACCGAAGATGCCATCAATTTTAATCGTGGCAAGTCCCGTATTGACGAGCGCTGTTTGTAATAGAGCGACGGCAAATTTGTCAGGCTCAAACAGTCGCATGGATTTTTTATTATCAGCAGCTTGCTGCAACCGAACATTTGCGCTCCAAAAAGGTGATTGTAGGGCCATTTTCTTTGTTGTTTATCGGTAGAAAGCTTTGGTATTTTTCTCAGGGTTGTGCTGGTTCGGTTATGGATGAATAAATACAAAATCCCTAACTTACCCGATCATCGTCATAATGAAGGTATACAACGGAAACTCGCTACTAGAGAAGGATTTAGTAATCGGCTGTTATTGGCTGTGACCGGTCGTTCTGGAGTCGCCATTGATCGCACAGCAAGTATCTTTGGGGGCAGAAAAGCTTGGCATTGCCAGCAAACTGGCCTGATTATGAGCGTATAGTTACCCTTATTGAATGCCAAGCAAACATCAACGTCTGTTGAATTAAACTGTACTATCATCGGGTCTGCAATTGCAAACCGCATCAATCCAAGCTATATTTTTGCCTTTGACAGAAGTCTCCAGGTAAATCAGTAGTAGCTTTAGCCGTAAAGACTTTTCATCTTTTCTGAGTTTTTTTCAGGAATGGCACCTATTTAACTAATTAGCGGTTAAATAATCCAGAATCCATAACGACTCCGTAGCTCAGTTGGTAGAGCAATTGACTCTTAATCAATGGGTCGACAGTTCGAACCTGTCCGGGGTCACCTAGTAATCAAGCACTTACAAATTATTTGTAAGTGCTTTTACGTTTGATTGCAATTCATTTCTAAAAAAATCAAATAAGTTATTAGCCAGCCAGAAAATCTAGCATGAGTAAATTAACAAAATCACTCGGTTGTGTTTAGGGCTTATACTTCTTATACCATAAGATCAATTAAAGTAGTCGCCTGTACCACTTCCGTAAAACTTAAGTCTATTAACAGGTGCTGAGGAGTCCTGATAGAGCCGGGTCGGGCGGGACTATCTCTTAAGTTACCTGATACCCGGTCAACCTACAGTTTATCCTATCAACTAACTAGTACTCTTCCAATTTAATGGTTAGATAAAAGTAGCTATCTTTCCGACATGGGCCAAATCGCTAAACCGTTTGTGCTGTCGGAAGCCGATCTCACAACGCTCGACCAACTCGTTCGTAAAGGTCCAATCATTTTGCCTTGAAAGGGCGGTTATACCTCAAAGCCCTGCAAGCGGCTTTTGCGGAACTGGCCGTCCTCAAAAATCAACTCAGCCAACATCCACAAATGGAGTTGGCGTAACATCAGTTATTTACTCCCACCAAAAAAGTAAAAACCCCTCAGAAATCATTTCTGAGGGGTTTTTACTTTTTTGGTGGGAGTTGAGGGATTCGAACCCCCGACCCTCTGCTTGTAAGGCAGATGCTCTGAACCAACTGAGCTAAACTCCCAAATTTATTTTTTTGCCGCCCGATTGTTGTCGTTTGGGAGTGCAAATATAGGGGGCTATAGGATCGTTTTGCAAGCATTTCTGTGAAAAAAATTAAACTTTTTTCTAATAGGCTGATAGCCAGAGGACGAAACGGATTACTCAAAATTCAGATAGAGCGTTACCGAATGCGTTGTCAATCGGTTGATACCAACACCGGCTGCGTTGCTCGTAGGACGATAAAGATTGATTAATCCGTGTGAGAAACGTAATTCGGGGGCGAACTTGAAGAACTCAAAGAACTGCTCAAAACCGATGCCATATTCGATTGCCAGATCCATTGTCCCGGTGCTTAAGCGACTTGCTCCCTGAAGCTCTTTCCGTCGTACGTTCGTTTCAATACTGAATGCACCGCCAGCCAGCAAATACATCCGGGAGTTATTCCGACGTTCCGATTTGTATTTTAGTAAGAGAGGGAAATCAACCCAGGTAGATTCACGCACCTCTGTTTTTGAGGTACCGCCCGGATAATCATAATGCACCTCACGGCTAAATAACGATACAGAGGGCGTCAGGCGAAGATCGAAACGGTCATCCAGAAATGCATTCACAACAAAACCAACCCGAAAACTGGGTTTATTGGGTGAATAAATTCGATAAGCCGAATCCGCAGTCAAAAAGGATGGGCTATGGCCAACACTAAACCGGGTAACTGGAGCTGCGAAAAAGAAACCATAATGAATGCTTTTGTCATCATAGCGTTCCAGATGCTTCCGGACGTATTTGTAGCCCTGCGCCTGTGCCTGCAAACTACTGGCAACAAGCAGAAAAACGAATAGAGTCGAGCGAGTGCGTTGTGGCCATTGTATAGCCCATTCCGGCCGGGTCAATCCTGACCGGACCGTTTGTGACCTATATAAATTGACGCGACGCCGAAAGTAAGGGGTATCCATTTGGTATTGGTGAATCCGGCCGCTTCATAAATCCGCAGAAAGTCAGTGCCATCGGGAAACGCCTGCACCGATTCGGGCAGGTAGGTATAAGCCGACGCGTCTTTGCTCACTACGCGCCCAATGAGCGGCAGAATAGTCCGGGAGTAAAAACCGTATACTTGCTTAAATGGGAACTGGCGCGGGTTCGAAAACTCCAGCACCACGCATACGCCACCTGGGCGAATAACTCGGTGCATGTCAGTCAACCCCTTAAGCAGGTTCTCAAAGTTACGTACACCAAACGAAACGATGACAGCATCGAATTCATTGTCTCCAAAGGGTAAACGTTCTGAATCGCCCGACCGCATCTCAATGATTTTATCCACACCGCGCTGCTTCATCTTGTCGCGGCCAACGGCGAGCATACCCTCTGAAATGTCGACACCAATTATCTTTTCGGGTTTTAGAGCCAGTGCTTCGAGGGCAAAATCACCGGTTCCGGTGGCGATGTCCAGAATGGTTTTGGGTGCGTATGGACGGAGTTCACGGATTGCCCGTTTGCGCCAGAGAATATCAATGCCACCGCTCAAAACGTGATTGAGCAAATCGTATTTCGGCGAAATGCTATCAAACATTTCGGCGACCTGTTCGCGTTTGGAGGTGTCTTTATCTTTATAAGGTACAACAGCCATAGATTGAATGATTGAGTGACTGAATGATTGAATGATTGAATTGTTTGCTAATTCAATCATTCAGTCACTCAATCACTCAATGGTTAAGACAACAAAGGTAGTGCGATAACAGCAGGTTTCGGGCGAAAGTTTGACATTGCGGTGGGCAATGCGTAGTTTTCGAATGAGTGTCACTCTCCTCTACAATCTGATCCGTTATGTTTCCATTCATTCTGTCGGCCTTACTAGCCTTTAATTCGTATACGAGCCATCCGCCAATCGATGATGATAAACTGGTGAAAAAGGCACATAAAATTCACCAGCGCGTTCTGACGCTCGATACCCACGCCGATGCGCCGATCATGATGCAAAAACAGGGATTCGATGTTGGTGCTACGCATGATACCAAACGGGATGGGTCGCAGATCGATTTTCCGCGGATGAAAGCAGGTGGTATGGATGCCATGTTTTTCGCCGTATATACCTCGCAGGGGCCACGTACTGACGAAGGCCATGCCGAAGCCAAACGAAATGCCCTGAATCAGTTTGATCTGATCCATCAGGCATTGAAAAAATACCCGAACCTGGCCGAACTGGCCACAACACCCGCTGATGCCTACCGAATCCAGAAGGCTGGTAAGCGTGCCGTTTTTATTGGTATGGAAAACGGATATCCGGTTGGTAGTGACCTGTCTATGCTCAAAACGTATTATGATTTAGGGTGTCGCTATATGACACTGACTCATTTTGCCAATAACCTTATCGGCGACTCATCTACCGATCCTGATGGTCCGATCTATGGTGGATTGAGTGATTTTGGCAAGAAAGTAGTGCCCGAAATGAATCGACTCGGTATTCTGATCGACGTTTCGCACGTGGCCGACAGCACCTTTTATGACGCGTTGGCTTTATCGAAAGCGCCCGTTATTGCGTCGCATTCCAATTGTCGGGCCTTATGTGATTTTCCCCGAAATATGACCGACGATATGATTAAAGCGATTGCTGCCAAAGGGGGCGTGGTGCAGGTAAACTTTGTGAGCGATTACCTCAAAAAACCTTCTGATGCGAACCGGGCTGCCAAAACAAAAATCCGGATGGCAAGGGTAGGTAAGGTTGTGACTCCCGAAATGGAAGCCCGGATGACGGCACAAAGCGATTCGGTCGCGAAGGTTTATGCGTCTGAACGGGCCAGCCTGTCCGACATTGTCGACCATATTGATCATATCGTTAAGCTCGTTGGGATCGACCACGTTGGCATCGGCTCTGATTTCGATGGGGGCGGGGCCGTTAACGGTCTCGAAGATGTAAGTCAGATTGAAAACCTGACGGTTGAACTGGTGCGCCGGAACTATTCGGAGGCCGACATTGCCAAGATCTGGGGTGGTAATCTGCTGCGCGTACTGGGGCAGGCAAAAGTCGAATAAATGTAACCAACAGACTCCATGAATACGATGCTACGAACGCTGAAAAGCCGAAATGCCATCCTGTATGGGTTCGGCTTGATTTGCCTGATTGGTGGGGTCGTATGCATCGGAGTATCATTCGTCACTGTTCGGGAAGTGCTGGGTATCAATGCGTTTATCAAGCCTGCAAAATTCTTTATCTCGATCTGGATTCTGTGCTGGACAATGGCCTGCTTTACCGGCATGCTCATACAACGGCGAAAGGTGTTGATTTATAGCTGGGTTTTTGTTGTCATGATGACTATAGAAATGGTCATCATCACCGGCCAGGCTGCGTTGGGTAAATTGTCGCATTTTAACATTACATCGTCTCTGAATGCCCGACTCTTCGATTTAATGGGGCTTGCCATTACCGTATTTACCCTTTGGACGGCTTACATTGGGTATTTGTTTTTTAAGCATAAGCCGGTAGGTATAAAATCGGCGTATTTATGGGGTATTCGACTCGGAATCCTGCTATTTGTCATCTTTGCCTTCGAAGGTTTTGTTATGGCAATCCGGTTAAGCCACACGGTAGGCGCACCAGACGGTGGACCGGGCTTGCCAATAACGAACTGGAGTACGCGCTATGGTGATCTGCGGGTCGCTCACTTCTTCGGGATGCATGCCATTCAGCTGTTGCCACTCTTTGGCTATTATGTGGCTAAACGCCCTCGGCAGGTCGTTTTTGTTGCCATTGTGTATTTCATTGGCGTGTCGCTCCTACTGGCAGGAGCGCTTTCGGGAAAACCACTCCTCTCAAGCCTAAGCGATTAATGGATTGTAACATTCCGTAGCTTGCGGCCTGTTAAGGACATAGTTAATTAATCATCAAAACCGGTAAAGAAAGAGTAAACAGGTCTTTTGGTTTTAATAGACTCTTTCTTTCGCATGAATCGTTCTGACTTTCTAAAAACCTCGGCACTTGCCGGAGCTACGCTCATTACCGATCCCATTCAAGTCCGGGCATTTATTGCACGCAAACCTGCTCAAAAGTATCGCACTGCTGTTGTTGGAGCGGGCTGGTGGGGGGGCAATATTCTACGAGCCGCGGTTCAGGCGGGCGAGTCGAAGATCGTCGCCCTTTGCGACGTAGATACGCGCCAACTTAAAAAGACCAGCGATGAATTAAGCAAACTCACATCCGATACGCCCAAACTATACCGGGATTACCGGGAGATGCTGGTGGCCGAAAAGCCCGAAATCGTTATTGTCGCTACGCCCGATCACTGGCACCCGCTCATTGCTATTGCGGCTATGCAGGCAGGAGCGCACGTATATGTTGAGAAACCCATTAGCCATACCATCAACGAAGGAAAAGCAATGGTTAAGACGGCCCGAAAAACGGGCAAGATTTGCCAGGTTGGCATGCACCGTCGGGTGTCGCCCCACAATGTGTCAGGTATGGAGTTTCTGAAGTCAGGAAAGGTCGGAAAAATTGGCATGGCACGGGCCTTTGTGCATTATGCGGGCGGAGCAGGTCAGCCTACCCCCGATGCCGAAGCACCTCAGGAAATGGACTGGAATATGTGGTGTGGTCCGGCTCCGCTACGAGCCTACAATCCGGCAATGCACCCCCGAAGCTGGCGTAATTTCCTGAACTATGCGAATGGCACCCTTGGCGACTGGGGGATTCACTGGATGGATCAGATTCTGTGGTGGACAGAAGAAAAACATCCGCGCAAGGTGTATTCGACTGGCGGACGATCGATCAAGCAGGATAGTAGTGATGCGCCGGATCATCAGGTAGCTACATTTGAATTCGAGGATTTTACCGCCGTTTGGGAACACCGGACATTTGCCGGTAATAACGCCGAGAAAACACATCCACAGCAGGCTGTTGGGGTTTATTTCTACGGAACAGAAGGCACATTTCACATGGGTTGGCTCGATGGCTGGACCTTCTATCCTGCCGACTCCAAGAAACCGCCGATTCACCAAGATGCTCAGCTCGATAAGCCTGACGATCAGAATATTGCTCTGCTCTGGGTAAATTTTCTGGACAGTATTAAAACCAATAAACTCCCTGTCTGCGACATCGAAATCGGTCATCGCTCAACCAACATGGCCTTGCTGGGTATGCTTTCGATGAAATTAGGGCGGAGTGTGGCCTGGGATGGCCAGCAGGTTCCGAATGATCCGGAAGCGAATAAACTCCTGAGCCGCGCTTACCGGGGTGAATGGCAATACCCGGTTTAATGGAGCGAGTTCGCTTTGTTAAGCGTAGCCATAAGTCTAATGAGCCAAACTCAATACCAATCACTGGTTAGTTTACGCTATAAAATGGTAGTGTTGGTAGCAACAAAAACCCCGTATCTACTTGATCCGGGGTTTTTGAGTAAATATGAAATGGTGTCACAAGCTATAAGCTTTATTCATAGCTAATACCTTTGTTTTCAGCAATAAGGCTCTCTTCATCCCAGCCTTCATCGATTTGTAAGGTATGGGCAGTGCGATCGGCCTGAATGACCCGTTCCAGTTCTTCCTGATTTTGACGAACGGCATAGAAGTATTCCTCGTCATTGCGGATGGCCGACAGGCGTTTCAGGGTTCGCTCGTCGTGCGTAAAGAACATTTTTGCCGCCCGGTTCGCTTCGTGCGCCCGATGCCCCAATAATTTCATGACATCAACACCCAGGCGAAGACTAGTGTCCAATGTTTCGCGGTAGATGTGCAGTATACCGGCGTTCATCAGGTCGTAAGCATCGTAACGGTTGGTCGAACGAACCAGAATGTGAAGCTCCGGAAAATGCTTTTTGATCGTTCCGATCAATTCAAGACGTTTCTCTTCGTCGCTAATGGCAATAACAATAACTTTTGCTTTAGCAGCACCCGCTATTTCCAGTAAATCGTGACGACTGGCATCACCATAATAGACATTGAACCCCATCCGGCGAAGGCGATCGACATTATCGCTATTGACATCCAGAACGGTTGTTCTTACGTTGTTGGCCTGTAAAAACCGGCCTATTGTGCTTCCAAAATGCCCGTAGCCTGCAATAATTACAGGGTTATCTTCTTCAACGATATCGCTTTCCCGTTCCTGTGCTGCTTCCTTGATGCCCAATCGGGGCAGAATCAGTTTTTCGTTCAGCACCATCACCAGGGGTGTAAAGGCCATACTGATGGCCACTACTGCCGTCATGGTATCTGTCAATTCTTTGGATAAAATACCTTCCTGAGAGGAGAAACTAAACAACACAAATGCAAATTCACCGATCTGGCAAAGGCCAAAGCTAAAGATGAGATTCTGTTCAGTAGACAGTGAAAATGACTTTCCCAGCCTGAACAGGACAAGTAGCTTGCAGACCATTATGCCAACAACTAAGCCTATAATTAGCAACGGTTTAGCGAGAATTAACGGGAAATCGATCGATGCACCGACAGCGATAAAGAATAATCCCAGCAGCAAACCCTTGAACGGATCAATATCACTTTCCAGTTCATGGCGATATTCACTATTGGCCAGAACGACACCCGCCAGAAATGTACCCAAAGCCGGACTCAGACCAACTGTTGTCATCAACACAGCAATGCCTACCACTAACAGCAGTGCGGTTGCCGTAAACATTTCCCGCATGCCGGTTCGGGCAATGACACGGAAAAGGGGCGGAGTCGCATAACGGCCCGCTACCACAACGGCGGCTACGGAACTAAGAACAATAATTGGCTGGAGCCAGGAAGGTAGTGAACTGACCAGATTCGCACTGCCGTGGCCACCCCCGGTAGTTGCTACGTTGGTTTCGCTGGCCAGCAACGGAAACAGCGCCAGCATTGGGATCACAGCAATGTCCTGAAACAGTAACACGGCAAACGAACTTTGCCCGGCAGCCGTTTTCATGAGGTTTTTTTCGTTCAGCGATTGCAGCACAATGGCTGTAGAGGAAAGCGATATAATCATGCCCAGGGCCAGTGACTGTTTCCAGTCAATGCCGAAAAACATAGCTACTGCTGCAATCAATACGGATGTCAGGCCAACCTGCATGCCACCCAGACCAAGAATGGATTGGCGGAGACGCCATAGCCGGGATGGCTCCAGTTCGAGCCCAATGACAAACAGCATAATGACAACACCGAATTCGGCAAAATGCATAATGTCGGTTCCTTCGCTGCCAATGAATTCCAGACAGGCCGGGCCAATGATAATACCGGCCAGCAGATAGCCTAACACAGACCCCAACCCTAATTTTTTGGCAATCGGGACCATAATGACGGCTGCGGCCAGATAAACCATCGCCTGAAAAAAGAATGTTTCTTTCATCGTTGATACGTTTCGTAGAAGAGAGTTGACTGGAATGAACTAAGCTTATGGTTGAAGCGCCTGCAAAGCAGGCACCAACTCATTAAGGTAGTCTGCCTTCTTATAATCCAGCGCCAAGAGCTGGTCATTGGCCAGGGCAGATAAAATGATTCGGTATTGTTCCCCGTACCGCTTTATGTCTTCGGGGCTAATGCGGTACGTGCCATGAATGACGAAGGGAGGTAAGTACTCCATTTTACAGGTGATGGCTGTTTGATCGAATGGGGCCAGAAACTGGTGAACGGTATACCGGTTACGGCCCGTTTCAGAATAGGCGTCCTGGGCTCCCCCGCTCGAAATAACGTTGAGCATTTTTTTTCCGACCAGTGCATTTCCCCGTGATCCATAGGCCCAGTTATGTTCGAGCACCAAGTCGAACCATTGCTTGATGAGGGCCGGACAACTATACCAGTAGAAAGGATGCTGAAAAACGATAATGTCGTGTTGCAGTAAAAGCCTCTGTTCCCGTTCTACGTCAATATACATGTCTGGATAGTACTCGTAAAGATCATTGAACGTTACGTTTTTTATGTCACGGCAATAATTGATCAGTACTTTATGAACATTGGATTTACTTAACGCCGGATGTGCAAACTGAATGAGTACTTTGGCCATATACGATCATGAGGTTAGTATCAGGAACACCGTAAGTTACCTGGGGTGTTCAATCCTGAAAGGCAACGGAACAAAGGGCGATTGGCTGCTCAGAGGCAATCCACATCAGCCACTACACTAACCTGCCGCAGCCCTTTGTCGGTTAGAATATCGTTGATTCGGTCTTGAATATAGGTCTTAACGGCCTTAACATTCACCTTATCACGTTCTAACTTAATAAGAATGTCGAACAGAAATTGGTTCCGAATCCGCTCGACAAGTGGCTCTTCGGGGCCTAAGACACGGCTACTGCCCAGTGCATCAGTGAGTTCGGCAGCAAGGCGTTCGGCTGCCTGCTGGCTGATGGCTCTGTCTGGGTGGCGAACCGTAAGTTTGATCAGACGCGAAAACGGGGGGTAATTAAAATCCTGTCGTTCCTGAATTTCTTCATCATACAGGCCCTTGTAGTCATTCTCGATGATCTTTTGCAGGATCGTCTGTTGCGGATTGCCGGTCTGGATCAATACCGTTCCCTGACGGCCAGCCCGGCGACCGGCCCGACCGCTGACCTGTGTAAGCATCTGAAAAGCCCGCTCCGTAGCCCGGAAGTCAGGAAAGCGAATCAGGCGGTCGGCATCGAAAATACCCACCAGGCTGACATTGTCGAAATCCAGGCCTTTCGTGATCATCTGTGTACCGACGAGCATATCCACCTGGCCACCCTCAAATTCCTGGATAATCTGCTGGTACGCATTCTTCGCGCGGGTCGTATCCAGATCCATCCGCAGTATTCGTGATCCGGGGAAATAAATCTGTAACTGGTCTTCGAGTTTTTCCGTACCAAAGCCAATTGTCCGCACTTTTGTGGAGCCACAGGTTGGGCATACGCGAGGCACTTCTTCTTTGTGGCCGCAATAGTGGCAGCGTAATTCGGCATCACGCTGGTGGTAAGTCAGGCTAACGGCACAGTTGGGACATTCGGCCGTCCAGTCGCAGTCTTCACACTGCATGTAAGGCGAATAACCCCGGCGATTCTGAAACAGAATGCTTTGTTCTTTCCGTTCTATGTTCATTTCCAGGGCATAAAGCAGCGCGGATGAAAACTCATTTTTCATCGTTTTCTGCTTTTTCTCCTGCCTGGTGTCGACCAAAACAATATTCGGCAGCGTAGCTTCACCAAAACGCTGGAACAGTTCAACCAGCCCGTAGCGACCCTGTCGGGCCTGATAGTACGTTTCGAGCGATGGGGTCGCTGATCCCAGCAATACTTTAGCCTGTTGCCAGTGAGCCAGCATGATGGCTACGTCGCGGGCGTGGTAGCGGGGAGCGGGATCGTGCTGCTTATACGAGGTTTCGTGCTCTTCGTCTACAATGATCAGCCCGAGGTTGTCGAAGGGCAAAAAGACCGCAGATCGTACGCCCACTACAAACTGGTACTGACCCGATACAACCCCTTTCCAGACCTCTACCCGCTCGTTATCCGAAAATTTGGAATGATAAATTCCCATTTTATCGCCGAAAACACGCTGCAACCGAACAACAATCTGGGTTGTGAGCGCAATTTCGGGGAGCAGGTACAATACCTGTGATCCGCTGCCGATCGCCTGTTGAATCAGATCGATATACACTTCTGTTTTACCACTGCCCGTGATGCCGTGAAAGAGTACAATGTTCTGGCTTTCGAACTGAGCCATGATTTGCTGGGAGGCCGTCCGCTGAGCATCGGTTAACTTAATCTCAACCGACGACGCGGGTGAATTGTCCGAGAAACGGGGCTGGATCACCTCAAAGGCTTCAAAAACGCCGTTTTTGAGGAGGGTCGAAAGCGACGATTGCGAAAGCGCTTCGTCCTGATTGAGGATGGTTTTATCCAGGCCTTTCTGATTGAGGGTTGGGTCGCGCTGAAGTGGTATATGACTCAGGTAGCGCATGACCACTTCCTGTTGTTTGGGCAGTTTTTCGAGCCGCTGAAGAAGAACCAGTAACTGTTCACGCTCCTCATAATTCCGGTGCAGCCTGACCTTCCGAACCATCTTGGGAATGTACTTTTCTTTAACTTCTTCGAAAACGATGACCGCTTTTTTACCAATCAGCGATTTGATCAAAGCCGGAATATTGGTGCCTTCGCCAGCCAGTCGGCTAAGTTCGTCGTAGGAGAGGGCCGGGTGTTTTTTGAGTTCGGTCAGTAAGGTTGACTCAAATTCGGTGAGCAGTTCCGGATAGTCAAAATCAGGGTTGAACTGCACCTTCGATTGGCTGGAGATCTTCAGTCCAGATGGTAAGGCAACATTCATTACATCGCCAATGCAGCACATGTAATAGGCTGACATCCAGTTGAAAAGCTCTAGCTGGTAGCCTGTTACTAGTGGGTATTCGTCAAGTAGTTCGCTAATGTAACGCGCCTGATAATTGCCTGGTGGTGTGTTATGCAGCCGGTACACTACGGCGGTCAGTACGCGACCGTTATTTTTTCCAAAAGGTACAATAACTCTGGCGCCAATTTTGAGTATGTCGGCCATACCGCGAGGCACGCGGTATGTGAATAATTTGGGTACCGGAATCGGTAAAATCAAATCAGCGAAGAAAGTGACTTCTTCGGCTTCCAGGGATGAAAAGAGTGAGTAAGGTTGATTTTCCACGAATCAAATCGGTACGTCTAGTAAATATAGGCAGAAAACAGCCAGTTACTGGTAAAGAATTTGTCTAAGAGTGGCCTCTCAATGGGCATCGTTAGACAAAAGGAATGGTAAAGAAGGACATACGTTTTTTATGGATCCATCGTATTCTCCCTGCCAGTGCCAGCGAACGGGCGTTTAGGCTACTGGTATCCGGCAATTTGTAAATTACAACAGACACTACAGGGAATCCCGTTCCCGAAGAGAAACAGATCGCCAGGGGAGATGCTCAGGTTGGATTTCCTGATGAACGTGTAAAAAGACCTCAATGACGCAACCTTTGGGGTCTTTTTGTGTGTTAAAATACTGTAATGCGGGTGAAAACCTGCCTATTTTGCGGGTTAAGCCCGCGTTACTATATGCAACTTTTTGATGTCATTATCGTTGGCGGTGGCCCCTGTGGGCTGGCCGCTGGAATTGAAGCAGCCAAAGCCGGACTTAGTCACTTGATCCTGGAAATGGGTAGTCTGACCGAATCGATCCGGCAATATCCCCGGCGAATGCGCTTCTTTTCAACGGCCGAAAATATTGAAATTGGTGGACTGCCTTTCCCGATTTCGGGGGTAAAAGCGGGTCGTGATGAAGCGTTGCAGTATTATCGTAAGGCAGCAGCTTATTATCACCTGAATTTTAAGTTATTCCAGACTGTTTGGGATGTTCAGAAAGAAGACGGCCTGTTTACGGTTTCAACCACAACGGGTGAACACTATCAGGCCCGCAAGGTGATCATGGCTACGGGCTATTTTACCCGTCCACGCTGGCTGGGTATTCCGGGCGAAAATCTGCCCCATGTGTCGCACTACTACGACGAACCATTCAAGTACTCATTCACGAACGTAGTCATCATTGGGGCATCTAACTCGGCAGTCGAAGCAGCCCTTGAGTTGTATCGTCATGACGTGAACATAACGATTGTTCATCGGGGCGAAGATTTCCGGAGCACGGTGAAATACTGGCTTGTTCCAGACGTGAAAAACCGGGTAAAGGAAGGGAAGATCAAAACAGTATTCGACTCGGTGGTTACGCAGATCGGTGAGAAAACAGTAACCATCGATAACCTGAAAACCGGGGAAGAAAGCCATCTGCCTGCTGATTTTGTATTGGTATTGACGGGTTATATCCCTGACGCTGAATTGCTTCGTCGCTGTGGTGTCGAACTGGACCCAGTTACGCAGGTACCTGTCTATAACAAAGAGACCTTCGAAACGACCGTGCCTGGGCTCTACGTCTGTGGAACAGTTATGGCCGGAATTTATACTGAAAAAGTCTTTATCGAGAATGGTCGCGAACACGCTCAGTCGATCATCGATCACATTATGGGCCGCGAAGTGCATCAGGTAAAAGAACTGATCCAGCGAATCTAAACTACTACTGCGTTACGCAGTGTGGCCAACTTCCCTATTTTAATTAGTGGATCAGACTTTCGAAAGTCCTGGGGATGTCAAAAAGCAGGACAGTAAATTCGATGGCCAGCGGTGTTTATGTGTGAGCAAACATCAACTTGTCTGCTTCTGCTTAAACAATAGGGGTCAGGTTGTATTTTTGCCAAAAAACGTACTTGTGTGAACGCCCTTCCTCGTGTAATTCGTCGGTTAAATCTGATAGCCGGGTTGCTGTTTCTAGCCAATTCGCTACTTGCCCAGACATCCTCTTCCAACTGGACCAGCCAATACTGGCCCGCCCGCTGGATTTTGCATCCAACTGCTCCGTCCCGGCAGTATGGCATCTTTCATTTTCGGAAAGCCATCGATCTGCCGCAAAAGCCCGCCCGTTTTGTGGTTCATGTGTCGGCTGATAACCGCTATCGGTTGTTTGTCAATGGAAAAGCCGTAGCCATTGGGCCTGCTCGCAGTGATACGCAAAACTGGAATTACGAAACCATCGACCTTGCGCCATACCTACAGGCAGGAAGAAACGTATTAGCTGCGCAGGTGTGGTATATGGGAGAAGGCGCTCCTTTTTCGCAGATGAGCTATCAGCTGGGTTTTTTGTTGCAGGGTGATGGCGACACAGAAAAAATAGCCAACACAGACGCTAGCTGGAAAATACTACATAATCCGGCTTATTCTCCCATCAGGAACGACATTCCTAAACTTCGTACTTACATCGTTGTGGGTGACGGCGATCGAGTCGATGCCGCGACCTATCCGTGGGGGTGGGAACAGCCAAATTTTGACGACAAAGCCTGGGTTTCTGCTAAGCCACTCGGTTTTCCGACCAAACCACGTGGTCTGGGCACCGATGGAAACTGGGGATTAGTGCCTCGTACGATTCCCATGATGGAGGAAAAAAGCGTTCGGCTGGCAACCGTTCGGCGGAGCGAAAACGGCAAAATGGAGAACGCTTTTCTGGAAGGGAAAGCCCCGGTGACGGTTCCGGCCAATACCAAAGCGGTTTTTCTGCTGGATCAGGGCTACCTGACCAATGCATATCCAGAACTGACCGTTAGCAAAGGGAAAGGAGCAACCGTAACACTGGCGTATGCCGAAGCATTGATCGATGCCAAAGGACAGAAAGGCAATCGAAACGCAATTGAAGGTCGCACAATGCGTGGTTTTGAAGATCAGTTCATCGCCGATGGTAACAGCAAGCGTACGTTCAGGCCGCTCTGGTTCCGTACCTATCGTTATCTGCAATTGACCGTCGATACCAAAGAGGAATCGCTTGTGCTGGATGATCTGCTTGGGCACTTTACGGGTTATCCGTTCGAAGAAAAAGCTCGATTCGCAGCCAGCGACACCACCCTCAAATCGCTCTGGAATGTAGGTTGGCGAACAGCCAGGCTCTGCGCGGGCGAGAACTATTACGATTGCCCTTACTATGAACAGTTGCAGTATACGGGCGATACACGCATTCAGTCAATGATTTCGCTCTACGTAACAGGCGACGACCGACTGATGCGAAAAGCCATTACAGACTATGAACATAGTCGCTTTAATGACGGACTGACCCAGAGCCGCTACCCATCGGCCGATTTTCAGGTGATTCCAACTTTTTCACTGTTCTGGGTCTGTATGGTGCATGATTACTGGATGAACCGCCAGGACGATGCGTTTGTAAAGTCGATGCTGCCCGGAATTCTGGGCGTACTGAACTGGCACGAACAGCGTATTGCCAAGACGGGTCTGAATGGTCCGCTGGAATGGTGGAATTTCGTAGACTGGTCGAAGTGGCAAAACGCGAAAGACGAAGCAGCAGGGGGTGTTCCGGCCGGAGCGCGAAAAGGTGGGTCGAGTATTTTGTCATTACAACAGGCGTATACCTACTTCCGGGCGGGCGATCTGCTGTCGCATTATGGTTTGAACGAACGCGCTGAACACTATCGCGAATTAGGTCGTAAATTAAACAAAGCTGTGTTTGCTCAGTGCTGGGATGCCAGCCGGGGTCTTATTGCCGATACACCCATAGTACCTCCTGGTCAGCCCGGAAAAAACATATTCAGCCAGCACGCGAATATTCTTGCCGTATTGACGGATGCGGTGCCCGTTGCTCAGCAAGCTGCCTTGTTGCAAAAAGTGATGACGGAAAAAAGTATTGGCTCAGACACATTGACCCAGGCGACCTTCTACTTCAAATATTATCTGTTTGAAGCCATGAAAAAAACAGGTCTTGGCGATCAGTTCGTAGCGCAGTTGAAACCCTGGCGCGACATGCTGGCGATGGGGTTGACTACCTTTGCTGAGAATCCTGAACCGACCCGCTCTGATTGTCACGCCTGGAGTGCCTCACCACTCTATGAATTTTTATCGATCACCTGTGGAATCCGTCCGGCCGAGCCGGGATTTAAATCGGTACGTATCGAACCCTATCTGGGCGATCTGACAACGGTAGAAGGACAAATGCCACATCCGCTGGGTGACATCGCGGTGCAGTTTCAGAAAACACCGACAGGTAGCCTGACCGGAACGATCACTTTGCCCGCAAATCTGACTGGTACACTCCGTTGGAAAGGGAAAACCTTACCACTGAAAGCTGGTAAACAGGCTGTGAGTTTATAAATGCTTTGTTAATAA
Organism: Spirosoma endbachense; assembly: GCF_010233585.1. Lineage (NCBI taxonomy): Bacteria > Pseudomonadati > Bacteroidota > Cytophagia > Cytophagales > Cytophagaceae > Spirosoma > Spirosoma endbachense. The sequence goes on along the minus strand of NZ_CP045997.1, from coordinate 1,553,543 downwards.
GTAGTCGATATTATATTTTGTGTTCGAATAAATGTATCCTTATTTAGGAAAATGATGCTTTTGGTAAAAAAAACGCCTTATGCTGGTGCTCTGTACTTAATAGGTCAGCATTACATTCGGCGTTTTTTGTATTTTTGTGGCTTACAAGTTACGGTGGGTATCGAAACGTCCGGGCATATTGGCCGGGCGTTTTTTGTTTATTACTAAGGATACCAAAATGCATCTAAACCCTAATGCTTTCACCTAAGATTTTGGTTGTTGTGGCCAAATGAAGAATACTTGTCATCCTCTTTACACCCAAGACAATGAAACTATTGCTGTGTTTAGTCCTCAATCTGGTACTTGTTTCGGTGGCTGTAAAGGCTCAGAAAATTCCAAAGGGAGCTGATGCCATTGAACTAACGACCACCTTAGCCGATTCTGCTCTGTTTGAATCGGTTCAGTCTTATCTGGAAGAGGCAGGATTTGATATCGACGTTGCGAATGAAGAAGAAGGAACGATCGTAACTGAATACAGAACGGTAACCGAGTTCAAAACAATCAAAGAGCCCATTCAGATACGCCTGCTGGCCACACTCGAAAACGGAGTAGTATTATTTAAAGGACAGGCAACTTCCCGAAATCCGGGTAACACCTACGAAAATGAACCGATCGTCAACGATGAATCGAGTAATGGTGTCAGCGACGGAGAGTTTCTATTTATAAACGAAATAATAAACAGCTACGCCAAAACGCTGGATCAGGCAACGGTAGAATACAATGTACCCTGAGTAGGTAGCCATTATATCAAAAAATGATGTGCCACGATCCAGAGCCAAACACTTACCTCATACACTCGGTTAGTCGCTTGTGCCTGTGTGTGGGCACTGTGTTAAAGTACACTACCAAGGAGGGCCCGGTTTATACCGGGCTTTTTTGTGAAAACCATCAGGCAAACCCACCTGAAGCGGCCCTATTGCCCGTTAATGTATACAAATCAGGAAGATTTTTGTAATAAGTGAGTAACGAACAACTTATTTCAGTTAACTATGGTTCAATAAGAAATAGATTGATTTAATTATACTTATTATCAGGCTATTTGATCTAAAAAGGGCATCATTCTCGATATAAAATCATGACGTTATAACATGGTAAGCCCACGGGAATAAACACGAACTATGGAAACGTTCAGTAAAAAAGAAAAAGAAAAGCAAAGACAAAAAAAGAGAAAAGATAAGCAGGAAAAGAGAGAGGACCGCAAAGCGAATGCCCAGAAAGGTCAACCTCTTGACCAGATGCTGGCATACGTGGACGAGAACGGCAATATTTCGTCTACTCCTCCCGATCCTAGAAGAAAGAGACAAATCAACGAAGAAGACATCCAGCTTGGCGTTGCAAAACAGGAACAAGAAGCTGCTCCAGACGTGATCCGCCAGGGAGTAGTTACGTTCTTTAACGCATCAAAGGGTTATGGCTTCATCAAAGACCTACAGTCTCAGGACAGTATTTTTGTGCACATAAATGCACTGATCGATCCCATCAACGAACAGGATAAGGTGAGTTTTTCAATTACCAGAACGCCAAAAGGCCCGAATGCAATTGATGTTAGAAAAGCCGTATAAGCTGACTAAGGCTAATTCTATTGCATGAGCTGTTTTTTTGGTTCTGTTAATAAGTACAAAGTTGGCATAGCTACCTAAAGAATGTGTCTTTAGGAGCCATTTTTTCTTATCACCCAAATCATGTCCAAACTTATTTATACATCCATTCCTCCTACTACAGACAACGCCTACTGGATGCTCAAATTCTCGGATGGCAAAACCAGTATTTATGTACCGCGTGATAAAGAACTTGACCGGCAATTAAAGATTAAGTTCCAGGCAGAAGTAGCTGCGCGAACCTCCGTAAGGCGAAAAAAAGACAATCGGTAGGTTGTCTTGCCAGCACGCTGAATGTAGGATAAGGTACACAGGAGAACTATGGATGTATCATTAGGGCTGACCGGGTAGTTCGGAGATTCGCTCTATTGCTACTCAAGTCCCTGTCAGATGTTGACTATAAAGCCCGCGTGATTTTGTTATGAATGCTCTACCTCCTCATTGCCAGAGCGTTCAGAGTATGTATGTATAGATAGAAGAAGCAGTCGTAATCTGGGCAATGCATTCGCTCAGATTGACGACCGTTTTTGTATGCACGCAATGCCAATTAGTTAAGGCTATATAAAAAGAAATAGGCCACCCCCGAAAGAGCAGCCCGCGAAAAGAAAAGTGTTATCAACCATTCTTACGTGAAAAGAGATTGTTCGGATTTCCTCAGAAAAAACTTTTTTTCTGAATGCTGCTCAAATTTAATCCTTAGGTATATCTTTTCTATGTAATTGATTGGTTATCAGTTGCTGGGTTTTTTATGGAGGGTGGTGATTTTTTTTACTTTTAGCAATTAGTTCGCTTTCGAAATCACGGATCACAATTGCCCGGATTTTGCCAGAACACATTTTGCCAACTTTACCGAGCTATTGGTTCAGTTAAATTTCTCCAGCAATCCTGCCATCATTTCCTCAAAATAGGCTCCGTTGTAAGGCCCAAACCAGTTCATGTCACGGATTTCGTAGGCTTGCCGATTGTAATAACGGTCGGGTGTAATGTAGCCAATGTAGCCGCCGTCGAAGCTGGTGACCATCAGGTGAAGTCCTTTTTTTGCTGCCAGCGGTTGAAGCTCGGCGGCTAACTCCCCGGAAAAGTCGCAGGGAGTACCGAGCAGTACGGTCTGGCCAATGCGCAGGGCTTTTAGATCGGATGGATAATCGCCATAAAGCGCATAAAACAACCACGGGCGAACCCGCCAGTTTCCGATCACCCGAGGGTTCGGCTCGCGTAGACCAAGCGGTAAGGTTAATATCGATAACGTACTGTCAGGATGGGTCTGAATCGTTGGCATCGTGCGTTCAAGGCGTACGGCCAGATCACCCGCATAATTGCGGATCTCCTGAAAATCGGTTTTTCCCCGTGGTTTGGGCGCTGTACTACCAACCGCTCCCGCCAGAAACAGGGCAAACGTAGCCGATTTTTTCTCTAATCGATCTACCAGTGAACCGGGGTAATCGCGACTGAGATAAGCACTGTTATCGCCGTCGAAAAGCGTTGGGTGACCCGCGAACGAGCAAAGCAGCGCCGACTCCCCGGACTTTTTCCGAAGCTCCAGCAGCCTGATTTTTCCATCGAGCAGGCCCGTGGGACCCGACGAACTAAGGCGGTTCGAAATAAGGTCAGTGGCATCAGTTTCGCCAAAGCCGATTTGAATAGGCGCCATGTTCGATTGGGCTTTGCGAATGGCCGCCAGAACGCCGTTGGTGATGATTGTCACAATTTTCTCATCATAGCTTCCGGCAATCAATTGACCAACCAGACGGGGTGCCCAGCCGCCAATACTGTTGTGCGAATGGATAGCACCCATATAGAGGTTTTCCCATTGAAGACCAACCTCTGGTAAGCGTTTTTTGAGCGCTTCCGTGACCGTTGGGGGCGTAATGACGAGATCCAGGGCTACTACGGCTACTTTCGTGCCGCCATTGTCGAGCATGATCGCCCGAACAAAAATCGAATCGCTGATAATCTTCCAGTGTTTTCCTAACCGTTCGCCATATCCGCCAGTAGGTGTCGTGTATGAGGGCGTAATGTTCACTTTGGCCCAGCCAGCACGAAGCGGCTGCCTGCCAGCAGGCGGAACCTGAAGCATGGCGAGCCGCTGTTTGGTTTGGGCGTAGTACGGCATCTCACGATACGGCGTTTCGTCTACAGGTGCCAGACTGATAGCCAGAAATAAAACAAGGAATACAAGCACTCCCAGCAGGACTCTAAAAACTATACGAAGAAATTTCATACCGGCTCTGCCACCGACACTGGTGAATTTCCCGCAAGCAACAAAAAAAGAGTCGGATGGGAAAGGAAAACAAGAAAGGCACCAGAGAAAACTCCGATGCCTTTCATCACCTTGCCGGTTTCCCGGCCTCCCTATACGTGGCCGCAATTGGGTTTAAGCCAAAAACGGCTTCACGATGGCTAGCACCGCATCTTTGGTGAGCGGTTCATCGAATGCTTCACGGATGGCATCGTCTGATTTGCCCGTCAGCGTTTTCAGATTAATCCCGGCCTGAGTGAACGAAGTCTGTGTGGTATCAGAAACCCAGCCTTTCATTCCCTGCATCCGGCGAATTTCTGATGCGTGCCGGGCTTCAACGGAGTGAATTTGAAGGGCTATCTGCAAAATATCTTTGTCATTGATCAGGGTTGCAGCCTGACCTTTATACGCCTGCACGCCTGTATCTTCAAAGGCACGGGCAGTGGCAAGAAAGGTCGTGTAATTCGTAAACGTACCGGCAGGGAACTTAAACGTCGGTTTGGCTACCGCTCCGGCTCCCAGCGCCGTTTTCAGCAGGTTTACGTGGGCCGTTTCGTGTTTGCTGATCTGGATGATAACTGTTTTGTCGGCAGCCGGAACAAGGCCAGCAGCAGCGAGGCCCGTTCTGTAAAATTCGTCTTCGAGGTATTCGAGCGTCAGCGCAAAATTCGCTACCTCAATAGCCGCTGCCGAAGGTGGAGTCGCAGTCTGAGCAAACGCCTGATTGAATGTGGTAGCCACAAGCGTAGGAATAGCTGCCGCTGCCAGGTTTGTACCATATTTAATCAGATTCCGACGCGAATAAAAGCTGTATCGCTCAGTCGCTTCGGGATCAAATTGCTCAATTTCAGAGATGATTTTAAATAAATTCATGGCGTTGTGTCAGGTTTAGGCGGTTGGAAGATTGGCACCGCTCAAGGGTGTTTGCACAAATTTTTGTGCGGTTGGTAATACATCCGCTGGTTTGGTTGCTGGATCAAGACCCGTTGTTGGTGCAACAATGTCGTCACCGGCAAAGTCGGCGGATTTTGGATTGAGCAGGTCGCGGATGGCCGCTGCATGACGGGCTTCTACTGACACAATTTTGCCCGCCAGTACCAGATAATTGGGATCTTTAATCAGGCGACCAGCACCATTGTAGGCCGATACTCCCAGATCTTCGAATGCTTTGGCAGTACCTAATACACTGGCGCGATCACCGAAGTTGATACCCGTAAAATTCGGCGTCAGGTCTGTGATGCGGTTCGCTACGGGAATGGCCGCTTTGAAAAACTCACGGTGAATGATCTCATGATCGCGAATGTCGGTCAACAGAGTTTTTTCTGCATCGGTGATGCCCGTGAAAGGAGTAGCGATTACCTGGGTGTAGAAGGCGGCTTCTAATTGCTCGAGCGCATAGGCGTAGTTGAGAATACCGATATCACCCATACCTAAATCGACCGATGAGGGGACTGTTGTTGGATTCTCTTCATCTTTACAGGAGGCTAAAACAGCACCTCCGGCTACCGCTGCCCCGGCGTAACGTAGAAATAACCGGCGTCCTACCATCACCGGCTCCAACTGACCCGGCAACATGGTCAAGCCCGAATCTTTCTGTTCTTTGCTCATACTGAGAAAAATTTATGTGTCGAAAAGACCGTGTTTTTCAAACGGTTCAGTAGACTTACGGCGATGGTTCCCAATTGGATTTCTTTACCTGTATAAACACGATTTTGCCCGCGCCAATAAAATTCGTTTACCTTGGATACCAGATCGGTAAGGTGTCGTAACAATTTCGACGCCAGGTAGATTACTTATCTGGATTATAAGACATATACCAATCGGGACTATGGATCAGCTGGAACAAAACAAGAGGAATGCTATTGGCTTCTACGATCTTATGTTTAATCAATGCAAGCCGGCAGAGGCCGTTGCGAAGTATGTTGGAGAGACATACATTCAGCATAATCCAATGGTTTCCGATGGCAAAGAGGGCTTTATTGCCTATTTTGAACAGATGAACAAGGCGTATCCTGGTAAACGAATGACCGTAAAGCGGGCTATTGCAGAGGGTAATTTAGTGGTACTCCACTGTTTTCAGCAATGGCCTACTGCCGATGGAACGGGCATCGAGGATTGGGCCGGAATCGACATTTTTCGTTTTGACGATGCCGGTAAAATTGTTGAACACTGGGATGTTCTACAGCTTGTGCCAGGCACGTCTGCAAACGCTAATACGATGTTTTAATGAAACAGATTTCCTTATTTTTCCTGTTGATTTACGGTTTTTCTGTGTCAGTTCTGGCCCAAAGAAACCTACGCCTTACGTCACCCAACGGTCGAATCGTTTTCTCGTTTGTGCTAACGAAAACCGCACCGACTTACCGGGTGATGTTTGAGGGTAAAACGCTTGTCGACGATTCGGAGTTGAGCCTGATATTTCAGGGAAACGATGTGTTTGGCCCAAATTTGAGTCAGGCAAAACCTGTGGTCCGGACAATTGATGAAACCTACGAACTGGTTGTTGGTAAGGTTAAAACGGCCCAGAATTATTGCCAGGAAGCGATTATTCCATTGAGCGAAAAGAGTGGAGCCAGACGCCGACTCGATCTTCTTGTGCGCCTATTCGATGATGGCGTGGCCTTTCGATATGAGTTTCCCAAACAGGCAAACTGGTCAGCCTACACGCTAACCGAAGAAAAATCGACGTTCCGGCTGGCGCAGAATCCGAACGTTATGGCCTTATTTCGAGCCAACTTTACGACGTCGCACGAGGGTTTATACACGACGCTTCCACTCCGTGAAATCAAGAACGACACGCTGATGGACATGCCAGCCCTGTTTGAGTTTCCTGACAAAAAATACCTGGCTATTACAGAAGCCGCACTCAGCGATTACGCGGGCATGTATCTGGTCAGGAAAAATGGATTGCTGACAAGCCAGCTTTCTCCATTGCCTAACCAGACAGAGGTAAAGGTAAAAGCGACGTTACCGCACCGGACACCCTGGCGGGTACTGCTCATCGGCGACCGGGTTGGAACGCTGATTGAGTCGAATATCCTGACTAGTCTGAACGAACCCTCCAGAATTAAGGATGTGTCGTGGCTGAAAGCGGGTAAAACGACGTTCCCGTGGTGGAACGGAACCATTGTGCCCGATACTAATTTCGCGCCCGGCAATAACTTCGAAACCAATAAATACTACATCGATTTCTGTGCCGATAACCACATCGATTTTCATTCGGTTGTTGAATACGGTGGTCATGAGTGGTACGTGAGCGACGGCTTTAACTACGTACCGGGACCAAATGCTGACCCGGCAAAAGCTCTGCCGGGGCTCGATATGCAGAAGATTTGCGACTACGCTAAAAGCCGGAGTGTCGGGATTCGGGTGTGGGTATACTGGTCGGCTCTATATCCGCGTATCGACTCCGTATTTGCTCAATATGAACGATGGGGTATTAAGGGCATGATGGTCGATTTTATGGATCGCGACGATCAGGAAATGGTGAATATTCAGGAGCGGATTCTGCAAAAAGCGGCCGAGCATAAACTGCACGTTCAGTTTCACGGTGCTTACAAACCAACGGGCATGCACCGGACCTATCCGAATGAACTGACGCGGGAGGGTACGCTCAACTACGAAGTGAACAAATGGGATACACTCGTCACGCCCGACCACGACATTAATTTCCCCTTCACGCGAATGCTGGCCGGAGCAACGGATATGCACCTGGGCGGGTTCCGGGCCGTACCAGCGGACCAGTTTCGGGTTCATTACATCCGACCCATGATGTTTGGCACCCGTTGTCACCACTTAGCTATGTATGTCGTGCTCGAAAGCTATCTGGGTATGGTAGCCGATTATCCGGATGCTTACAAAGGGCAACCAGGATTCGATTTTCTGCAACAGGTGCCAACCACCTGGGACGAAATCCGCGTTCTGGCCGCTGAAGTAAGTCAATATGTGTCTATTGCCCGACGAAGCGGGACCGATTGGTTTATCGGAAGCATTACCAACTCAACTGCTCGAACTATGACGGTTAACCTGGATTTCCTGCCTGAAGGAAATTATAGAGCTGATTTTTACGCTGATGCTCCCGACGTTGCCCAGAACCCAAACCACCTGACACAACAAAGTAGTATGGTTAGCCGCAAAGATGTACTGACCCTTAAATTAGCAGCGGGAGGTGGGCATGTGATGCGATTACGCAAGCAATAAAGTAAAGCAAGCCAGCAACTACGGAATCAAACAAAGGGCTGCTGTGACTGTTTTGATTACATAATTCGGGTTTTCGGTATTTTGATGTGAACCCGTGCCACGGTTTGGAACCGTGGCACGGGTTCACATCAAAGTACCGAAAACCTCCACTCAACGCAAAAGAGACCATGAATCGAATGTATTTAGAGACCTTACAGATAGGTATTGTTGCAGGAATGCGCAGTATGATGGCACCTGCTTTTATCAGCCATAAACTAGCGCATGACCAACCAGGAGGACTGGCCAACTCAAAACTCCATTTTCTGACTTCACCGACAACGGCTACCGTATTGAAATTACTGGCCGGGGGCGAACTGGTTGGGGATAAAGTGCCGAACGCACCCGACCGTATTGTGCCTCCCCAATTCATTGGCAGGGTGTTGTCTGGTGCTTTGTCGGGAGCTGCGTTTAGCGAGATCGAGGGCGAATCGGTAGCCTGTGGTGCTCTCATTGGCGGTTTGGGCGCAGTGATCGGTACGGTAGCGTTCTTTCATATCCGTCACTGGCTCACGCATGAGCAGGGCTTGCCCGACCCATTGGTTGCGCTGGCTGAAGATGCAATTGCGATTGGAACAAGCTGGCAACTGATGAAACCGGACCATTCCATTCATGAAGAAGCGTAGCTTATCGCCCTATTCCTAACAGAAAAGGCGCATCAGTGATGCGCCTTTTCTGTTAAAATCGTCTAAAAGTCTGCTCACCCTCTTATCTTTGCCCTCCCAAAACTACCTTCATCAACAGCTACTTTAAATGAATGATGGCTAATGTACAATGAATCCTGTGCATGAACCTGTTATTCATTCTCCATTCTCCATTATTCATTATTTTATGCAGGTTCTGAAATTTGGCGGTACGTCGGTTGGCACTGTCGAAAGTATCAAACAGGTTATCCAGATTATTGACAATCACCGCCAAAATGGCGATCAGATAACGGTTGTGTTTTCGGCAATGGGGGGTATAACAAACCAGCTCATTGAAATTGGCCGGATGGCTACCACCGGTGAAACCGATTACATGGAATTAGTTCGGCGAATTGAAGATCGACACTTCAATGTCATTAAAGCGCTGATTCCCGTAAAAGAACAGAGTAAAGTATTTGCCCATATTCGGGGCATTATCAATGAACTGGAAGATTTACTGCGGGGCGTGTCGCTCATCCGGGAACTGACGCTTCGTACCCATGATCTCATCACCAGTTTTGGCGAACGCTTATCCACAACGGTCATTACCGAATGTGTAAAAAGCCGTGGTATTCCAGCGCAGTTTTGCGATGCCCGTACGATTATTAAAACCAATGCACAATTTGGGCAGGCGGAGGTAAACTATAACCTTACGAATCAACTGATTCTTGAGCATTTCGCCAAAACGAATGACCGGGCCGGCGCTCCAGTGCAAATGGTAACGGGATTTATTGGCTCGACCGAAAAGAACGAAACAACAACCCTCGGCCGGGGTGGCTCCGACTACACCGCCAGTATCCTTGGAGCAGCCCTGAACGCCGACATCATCGACATCTGGACCGATGTCGATGGGATGATGACGGCCGATCCGAGGAAAGTGCCCAATGCATTCAATATTCCGACCATTACGTATGCCGAAGCGATGGAGCTGTCGCATTTTGGGGCGAAGGTAATTTATCCGCCCAGCCTGCAACCCGCTTTTGCCCGGAACATTCCAATTCGGGTACTGAACACCTTTAATCCAACGCACAGCGGCACGGTGGTTAGCCGTACTGCCGAACGGCGGCAATATACCATTACCGGCATTTCGAGTATCGACGACATCGCTCTGGTGAACGTGCAGGGGTCGGGTATGATCGGTGTTGCGGGTGTGTCGGCGAAGTTGTTTGGGGTGCTGGCAGCGCACAAAATCAGCGTGATTCTGATCTCACAGGCTTCATCCGAACACTCGATCTGTTTTGCAATCGATCCGCGCGGTGCCGAAAATGTGAAAACGATCCTCGACGATGAGTTTGCTACCGAAATTGCGCATGGCCATATCGACAATATCGTCATTGAGCGCGACCTATCGGTAATTGCTACCGTGGGTGAAGGCATGAAGAAAAGCTCTGGGATTGCCGGGAAACTGTTTTCGGTACTGGGTAAAAACGGGGTCAACATTGTGGCCGTTGCGCAGGGTTCGTCGGAGATTAATATTTCGGTCGTTATCAACAAAAATAACCTCTCGAAAGCCCTTAACTCCCTGCATAACATCTTCTTTCAGTCTGAAGCGCGGGTGCTGAACCTGTATCTGGTCGGTACGGGTCTGATCGGTAAAACCCTGCTGAAACAGATTTTCAATCAGTTCGAATTTTTGCGTACCGAAAAGCTCCTGAAGGTGTGTGTCGTGGGCATGACCAATACCAAGAAAATGCTCCTCGATCCCAAAGGCATTGCCCTCGATGAATGGCGAGAACGGCTATTGACCGAAGGGGTAACCACCTCGCTACCCGCTTTTGTGGAGAAAATTCAAGATTATAACCTACCTAACTCAGTGTTTATCGACTGCACGTCGGATAAGGATATCGTGCAGTTTTATGAGTCGTTGTTAGATGCCAACATTTCGGTCGTAACGCCCAACAAAGTGGCTAATTCCGGCCCGTATGCCGAATACCGACGATTACAGCGAACGGCCCTCAACCGGGGTGTCAAATTTCTCTATGAGACCAATGTTGGGGCCGGATTGCCGATCATCAATACCGTGCAGGGCCTGATGACAGCGGGCGACCGCTTCCTGAAAATTGAAGCCATTCTGTCCGGTACATTATCGTTCATTTTCAATACGTTCCGGCCCGGTATTTCATTTGCTGATGTAGTCCGGGAAGCCAAAGAAAAAGGCTATACCGAACCCGATCCCCGCGATGACCTGAGTGGCCTGGATGTAGCCCGAAAAATTCTCATTCTGGCCCGTGAGGCCGGTTTTCCGCTCGAGCCTGAGGACGTAACGATCACGAATCTGCTTCCACAGTCGTGTCTCGACGCGCCTACTATTCCCGCCTTTTTCGAGGAGTTGGAACGCAACAACGCTTACTTTGAGAACCTGCTTGTAGAAGCTGAATCAAAAAGCGAAAAACTCCGGTTTGTGGCTATTTTTGAGAATAACAAAGCAACCATTGGTCTGCGGCCAGTAGGAATTGATCACCCGTTCTATCAGTTAACCGGGGCCGATAATATTGTGTCGTTCACGACGGAACGCTACAAAGAGCGCCCGCTGGTAATAAAAGGCCCTGGTGCTGGTGCTGAAGTAACGGCTTCGGGAGTGTTTGCCGATGTGGTCAGTATCGGGAGTTATTTGGCGTAATTAGTCACACTGATAGATAAACGTCTGTTTGTTTTTCTTCGTCACCGGATCAGGAACGCTTGACTGATAGAGCAATGCGTTCTGGTCCTGACTCGTTAGCTTGTTATCGGTGTCAAACACGGGCGTGAAGGTCGATGATTCGCGGAGGTTCGACCGGCTGCCTGTAGCAGTCAGGTTATAAGCCTTCAGGGAGAGCGGGGTATTGATTTGCCAGAAGCGGCCTGGTCGCGTTTCAACAGTCTGACTCAGTGCCACAACCGTCAGCAAAGGCAGTTCAGCAAAACGTTTATAGGGCGAAGGCCTCGTATCGAATACATACTCCGTTTCCTGCTGAGTTGCAGATCCATCATTTAGTGTGAATTGGGCACGTTCGTTGGTCAGGTTTCCGTTGGTATCGTAACTGAAGGTATAGACCCGTTGCTTGGTCAGCGAATTGGTTGGTAACACCTGCCGGTTTTCCGTGATTTTAGTCATACGCCCCGATGTATTATACTCCATCGCAAACGTAGACATCACTTTCCCGCCCCGGCTGAACGTCGAACTTGCTGGCATTGTGGCTGATCCATAAGTCAGGGTAATAACATCCTGGCCATTTGTGGCCGATGTAATGCGGGAATCAGTAAAAGTTACGGTAAAGGTGGCATCCAGATTTTTTGATTTTTCGGCTATGGATACCAACGTCTCCTTGTTATAGGCGAAAGTTCGTTTTAGCTCATCAGTCAATTGGCCGGTGGATTCTACAAGCTGATCGCTTGTATTGCTCAGGCGGCAGGTAGCAATAACCGGGTTCTCCTCAGATTTACAGGCATTCACTCCTGCCAGCAAAGCTGCTACGATTAGAGAAATTAGTATAAATTTAGTTTTCATATGTAGCTGGATAAGCAATAGCAAATGTATAGTTCTACAATAGTCTTACCTAAGGTGTACGCTTAAAAAATTGTAGCTTCGCAACAGGTTATAGCGTTGTTTTGAGAGAACGACTTATTGCTATACTTTAGGACACCAAAAAAGAAGAAAATCGTTGTAGTCACGTGCTAACAGAAACTCATCAGCAACCACTTATCGAAAATATCCGCGCTATCGGTCATTCCGAAGCGGTTCGGCGTTTCTTTGGCTTGCTAAAGGAGTTAATCGATATTATTAACCTGCCCAATGGTGACGCGCGGCTGGCTTTTTCGCCGGGTCGACGCGAAAAGGGCGTTATTTCGGCCGATATCAACTTTTTTCAGGCGCTGCGTATCCAGAAACCGCGTAGGGGTGAGGTCGAATATCATCTGACGGTAAAGAAATCATGCCAGGATCGCCTGAAAAGCATCGAAGAACTCGTCTTTGAACCCATTACCGAAAAATCGGATTACCTGGGGGTTGTTGTAGGGCAGTCAAACGTTCATTTGCTGTATCAGCCAACACTCCGAACGTGTTGGGAAGATTGCCTGCTCGAACTCGTTGAGAGTACTAAACGAGGACCGCATTCGGCCCGGCATAATGCCGATGTGTACCGGGCGGCCGAAGATGAAGCATTTTTGAGCGATCTTATTCGGCTCGCCGATGATCCTACGCTCGGCGAACGGGGAATGAATGGTCATGCTGTGGAAGAACCCGAAGCCGGTTATGAAACCAGCCCGGATTTGCCCAATCGGCCGCATAACCTGATTTTGTTCGGGCCACCGGGTACGGGAAAAACCTTTGCCTTACAGCCGTATTTACAAAAAGAGAATTCGAGCCTGATCACCTTCCATCCATCCTATAGCTACGAGGAGTTCGTCGAGGGAATCCGGCCGGAAGTGATCAATGGGCAGATCAGTTACCGAATCCGCAGAGGTATTTTTCATAAAGCGTGCCTGTCGGCGATTCATCTGGCCGGTTACGCTACACTGGCCGATTGCCTGAACGATACACCCGAAAATCGAACCCGTCGGCTCCGGCAGGCTCCGGCCCATTATCTGCTTATCGATGAAGTGAACCGGGCCAATGTTGCCAGCGTATTCGGCGATTTGATCACGCTCCTCGAAGCCGACAAACGGCTTGGGGCCGAGAATGAATTATGGCTGACATTGCCCTACTCGCAGGAACGGTTTGGGGTGCCCCTTAATCTGTTTGTGGTTGGAACGATGAACACAACTGACCGTTCGATAGCCCTGCTGGACATTGCGTTGCGTCGACGGTTTGCCTTCCGGGAAATGACACCTGATCCAACGGTCCTGCGTATTGTAGATGGCGTCGATTTAGCACAATTACTTCGAACGATAAACGAACGGATTGAATACCTCCTTGATCGCGATCACCAGATCGGCCATGCGTATCTGACAACTGTAGCGACGCATAAAGATCTCTGCGATGCCTTTCGGGATCGAATTATTCCGCTGTTGCAGGAATATTTTTTCAACGATTGGGCAAAAATTCAACTGGTTCTGGGCGATAATCCAGCCTGGGGCAAAGATCCCGATCAGCGACTGGTCTGGGTGAAGAAGAAATACACGGCATCGACGGCTACAAAATTATTTGGTGAAATGCCCGATTCGGTCGATGAGGTCATTACCTACGAAATAAACCCCCATTTACAGCGGGGCGATTATGAACAGGTATCGGTCGATGCGTTCATTAAAATTTATCAGAAATAGTAACGCAGACGGGATATCTGCTTTAGTCGTTAGTTATAAAAAGCGGACTGGACGTTCGCATGATGTATGAAAGCACTCGTTTTAACCGAATACAATCAGTTCGATCTACAGGACGTGCCTAAGCCGACGGTTGGGCCCAATGAAGTATTGGTACGGGTTCAGGCGGTGGGCATCTGTGGTTCCGATGTTCACGGCATGGACGGTAGCAGTGGCCGACGCATTCCACCCATCGTTATGGGCCACGAAGCGTCGGGTATTATTGCCGAAGTAGGTGCCGATGTACACAATTGGGCGACTGGCGACCGTGTTACGTTTGATTCAACCGTATATGTCCTCGATGACTGGTATAGCCGTCGGGGTATATATAATCTCAGCGATGGCCGTGAAGTCGTTGGCGTGTCTACACCGGATTTTAAACGGCAGGGTGCTTTTGCTGAATATGTGGCTGTTCCACAGCATATTCTGTATGCCATTCCCGATAATGTGTCCTTCACGCAGGCCGCGCTGGTCGAACCCGTTGCGGTTGCGCTGCATGCGGTTAGCCTTACGCCAATTCAGGTTAATGATTCGGCCGTTGTTGTTGGGGCGGGCATGATCGGGCTGTTCGTTATTCAGGTGCTTAAACTGGCCGGTTGCGGCTCCATCATCGCTATTGATCTGGACGACGACCGATTGGCCCTGGCCAAAACACTGGGTGCTACGCATACGCTCAATGCCCGGAGTGGCGACATGGCCAACCAGGTTCAGGCACTCACCAATGGGCGCGGAGCCGATGTGTCTTTTGAGGTAGTAGGGGCTGGCCCAACCGTCAAAACAGCCATCGATTGTGTGCGGAAAGGAGCGACCGTAACGCTGGTCGGAAATCTGGCGCCAACAGTCGAAATTCCATTGCAGGCTGTGGTAACCCGGCAGTTGAGGTTGCAGGGCTCCTGTGCCATCAATGGGGAATATGAAGCCGCACTGGCCCTGATTTCATCGGGACGCATGAATGTCGAAGCTATTCTTAGTGCGGAGGTTCCTCTCGAAGAAGGGGCTGACTGGTTTCGGCGGCTCTATGATAAAGAAAAAGGGCTGATTAAAGTGGTTCTGAAGCCCTAATCACTGTTTCGGACACCACTCGATGATAGCCGGGTACAGATCAGCAACGGTTTGGCCCGGCTTTCGTGTTTTATATAATCACCGGATTTTTCGGTTAAACTCGTTGAAGCAATAGTTCGTGTTTCTGGCTTTGTTTGAGCTTATGCATCAATTAGTGAAAAACAAATCAGTAGATATGTGGCAATTGCATTCATTTA
Organism: Spirosoma endbachense; assembly: GCF_010233585.1. Classification (NCBI taxonomy): domain Bacteria; kingdom Pseudomonadati; phylum Bacteroidota; class Cytophagia; order Cytophagales; family Cytophagaceae; genus Spirosoma; species Spirosoma endbachense. Next base: position 1,538,212 of record NZ_CP045997.1, on the reverse strand, counting down.
GATAGTATTGATGGAGCAGTTTCGCATGGTATGCAAAAGCCGTACTATTGAAAGTTAACAAATCGCTATTATGAATATCGCCATTATCGGCCCTGGTAAAGTGGCTCACCTTCATGCCAAAGCCGTTTTGCAAACGCCCGACACTAAATTGGTTGCTGTCTATGGGCGGACCTATCAAAAAGCAGAAGATTTTGCCAACCAATACGGCATCCGCGCCTACAGCGACATATACGATATGGTCGACCGTGAGAATGTCGATCTATGCCTGGTTTGTACCACACACCCAGCCCATCGCGAACCTACGGTGGCAGCTCTCAACGCGGGTTCACACGTATTGGTCGAAAAGCCGCTTGCGTCGTCGCTCGAGGATTGTGACGCAATGATCGAAGCCGCTAACCGCAATAACCGGTACCTTGGTGTTATCAGCCAGCGCCGTTTCTACGAACCCAGTGAGCGAATTCGCCGGGCTATTGACGAAGGGAAAATAGGAAAGCCGGTACTCGGAACGGTTCAGATGCTCGGCTGGCGAAGCGAAGCCTATTACCAAAGCGATGCCTGGCGAGGAACCTGGGCTGATGAAGGCGGAGGTGTTCTGGTCAATCAGGCGCCACACCAGTTGGATCTGCTTCTATGGTACATGGGCGAGATTGACGAAGTGTATGGAGTATGGCGCAACCTGAACCACCCATACATTGAAGTAGATGATACGGCCCTTGCCATCATCAAGTTTAAAAATGGTGGGCTGGGAAATATCATCGTGAGTAATTCGCAGAAGCCCGGCATTTTTGGGAAGGTTCACGTTCACGGTGAAAACGGCGCGTCGGTAGGTGTTCAGACCGACGGTGGCGCTTTGTTCATTGCCGGTATGTCGAGTATTACCGATCCACCCGTCAATGACCTCTGGACAGTGCCCGGCGAAGAGAATCAATTGGCGCAATTCATCGAAGAAGACACCGCTTTCTTTAACACCATCGACGCAACAGTTTATTACTTCGGGCTCCAGATTGCCGAATTCCGCGATGCCATTCGCGAGAATCGGCCCCCCTCGGTAACGGGAGAAGATGGCCGAAAGGTAGTTGCCCTCTTTCAGGCTATTTACGAATCGACACGCACGGGTTTGCCCGTGAAGATGTAAAAAAGAACGGGAAGCGGGAAAGGGTTATGCCCCTTCCCCGCTTCCCGTTTAGTCCCTTCGTACTACTTTTTCTTAAATTGCCGGATCAACTGGAGTCGCTGTATTATTGTTGCGTTCTGTCAGGGGATACGGGAAGAAGTTTCGATTTCGCTCGGCTCCGGCGGTGCCTGGCCCTGGCCGACTAAACCGGCGACTATCTTCGAGTCTGAAACCCTGAAAAGCCAGCTCAATTTGACGATTCCGATAAATCTCGGTCAGAATGGCGTCGGCGGTTTGGGCACCGGTATAGGCAGGTAATGCGGCACCAAGCCCGAATGCATCTGTCGCAGCCGTTTTGGTAAGGACTCTGTTCAACTGAGTCACCGCATTCGCCAAATCGCCTTTCCGGGCATACGCTTCCGCCTGAATCAGCAGCATCTCACCGGGTAAATAGACGGGAACAGCCGCATTGTTTGCCGTATAAAAAGCAGTGGCAATGACAGGGGCAACCGCCGGATTAGAACTGACTTTCGTTAAAAAAGCAATTCGTTTATCATTGGCATCAGGAGCTAATGCACCGGTCAGGCCGAGGCTTGCATTGGTAGGTTGAAACACGTTCAGATTACCAAAGGTGTATTCAAACAGCGGATTACGGGTATTATCGTCAAAGTTATAGATTGACTTTTTTGTTAAGTCAACTTTGGCCGCAGCAGCCAGTGCTTTGTCATAATCGCCTGAAAACAGCGCATAGCGGGCAATCAGGGCCTGAATGGTGTTAGTCAGGTCAATTCCCGTTACAACTTTACTCGTAAAGTCCGCCGAAACAGGCGCTGAAGCTACCTGCGTTGCGGCTGCTTCAAGGGTATTGATGGCTTCTTTAAACACCTGCGCCCTGGGAACGAAGGCCGCATTATTGCCCGTTGTAATCGGCGACTGTTCAAAAAACAACCCCAGTGTGCCAAGCGATAAGGCCCTGAAGATCGATGCATAGGCAACAATCCCGCTTTTTGTACCAGCGTCATTAACTACACTAATATTCGCCAGGATCAGTTCCGCGTTCGATCGTACTAAATGGCTCTGTGTCCAGAGGTTACGGACAACGCTATTGATGTTGTTAACGTTACTGGCACCCAGGGCGAGATTCGCTTCGTCGGCATTTCCAACGTTCAATACGAAATCTTCGCGGGTAGTCAGGCCACCACCGGCGGTGCTGGCATAAAGTACGCTCAACGCGCCACCGGTTGTATAGCGGTATTGCAGTCCGTTGCAAAGTGTCATCAGCCCATCGGGCGAACTGACTGCCTGCGACTGACTGATGGTGCTTGGGTTCAAATATTGCTGGTTGCAGGCAGCCTGCGTTAGAAGCAGACTAACCACAAGAATGGGTATGTGAAGTTTTTTCATGATTAAAATGTCGCAGACAGTTTAAGTTGATACGTACGTGGAATGGGGACGTTTCCGAAGTCGATGCCTCGTAGCAAATCGTTGTTGCCACCGGCATTCGTTTCGGGGTCGAAACCGGTGTATTTATCCCACGAATACAGATTACGGCCTACCACGGCCACAGTTAAGCGGCTAATCCCTTTAACCAGCGGAGGTAATGTATAGCTGATCGATACCTCACGTAGTTTGGTGTATGAACCCGGATCAACGCGAAATTCCTGCGTATTGTAAATGCCAAAAATGTAACCACGTTTTAGCGTACCCCGCAATTCCTGTTCGGCATATTCACCCAATCCTACACCCTGACGTGTCCGTTTATCGGCATTAAAGACGTCGACACCCTGAACGGCGTCCAGCAGAATATGCAGGTTCAGCTTTTTGTACGATAGATTCGTGCTGAACGAGCCAGTCCATTTTGGATTCGGATTTCCGATAATGACGTTGGCCGTTGGCTTACTTACGTCTACCGAACCGTCAGAATTACGAGCGGGTACGTAAGCAATAGCTCCATTCGCCTGTCCTGTAGCCCGTTCTGACTGCGGGAAGCCCGACGGCGAAAGTATGAATGAGCCATCTGTATTGCGTGCATAAGCACTTCCGTAGAAAACACCAACGGGCTGACCAACAATCAGGTTGACAGGTGTACCCGAGGCCGATGATGCATCGGGATTAATGATCGGCTGGCCACCCAGGTCCAGCACCTTGTTTCGGTTATGGTTGTAGATAACGGTAAAATCCCAGTTCAGGTCTTTCGTTTTGACGGGATTGACATCCAGAACGATCTCAAACCCTTTGTTTTCCATAGACCCTACGTTATTGACAATACTCGTTCCGCCCGTTGTGGGTGCCACAGTCCGGTTTACAACCAGGCTGCTGATTTTCTGACTATAGGCGGTTATTCCCAGGCCAATCCGACCACTTAGGAAAGCCAGATCAATTCCGCCTTCAAGTTCGGCCATACGCTCGGGTTGTACATCTGGGTTGGCTAATTGAGTGCCGGGCGTAATGGTATTCCTGCCAAGAAAACCAACTGGGCTAAACTGGTAGAAACGAGCGTAAGAACCAATGCCAGACAGGTTACCGGCTTCGCCATAGCTGGCCCTCAGCTTCAGGCTGTTGAAGGTATTGCTAAACGAAAGATTCTTCCAGAAATCAAGATCCGAGACGATGAATGAACCACTCACTTTTGGATAGTACTGATTTGTCTGGCTTGGCGAGAACTTCGATGACTGATCGCGACGGACAGCCCCGGTGATGAAGGCCAGATTCCGGAAACCTAAGGTAGCCTGAGCAAATAACCCGCTCAAACTGTACCGATCCAGGTCATAACGAACCTGATAGGTTGTGTTGCTGGCACCACTTACTGTTTCGATGAAGGGAGTCAGGTTTTGGCCACTGTTGATCGAATAATCCGATTGAAAATACTGGTAGCTATACCCAATAGCCGCGTTCAGTTTGAATTTATCGCTGAATTGCCGCTCATACTGTGCGTTCAGATCGTTGTTGAATTGCAGCACCTGATTGGTAGCAGTAGCCGCAAAACCAAGCGGATAGCGAGCGGCCGGAAGACCGGCAATGGCCTGATACGGATACGGACGAATATAGTTTTTACCGAACTGCGAATAGACATCTACACCCGCAATATAATCGACAGTAAGGCCTTTAAGCGGTGTCAGATTCAACTGAAAGCTATTGATCGTGCGGCTCACTGATTGCGAAAACTTCATATCTTCGATAGTCGACAGTGGGTTCACGCGGGTTGGTTCAACGGCCTGCAAATTTCCGGCAGCATCACGCTTGGTGATGTCGTAGATGTTGTTGGTGATGTTGACCGAGTTAATCGGGCTATAGAACACGTTACCATTGGCTTTCTCATTAGAAAGGCTGTTGGCATAACTTAATCCTACCGACAGTTTAGCCCAGTTCGTTAACCGCTGATCAACACGGGCGCGGAGGTTATAGCGGGTGAAATCAGTACCTTTAATGATTCCCTCGTTTTTCAGATAACCAAGCGATACGTAGAACTGAGTGTTATCGCGACCACCCGAAACAGATAGATTATTATCCGTGCCGTAACCCGTCCGGAAAATCTGATCGAAATAATTGTAGCGTTGTACATCGACCAGATTGGTGGCTAGTGAGGTGTAAGCACCATCGCGGTAAATATCCGTTATGGTTGTACCGGGGTTGGATGCAACCTGAGCCGCCGTAATTCCACCGATGGGATAGAGCCGGAGCGCAGCAAAACCAAACTGCTTTCCATAGGTATTGACAGGTACACCTTTTCGAAGTTCGTTAATGGTAAACGATGTCGAGAACGTTACCTGCGCTTTACCGCTCTGCCCGCGTTTCGTGGTAATAATCACAACACCATTGGCCGCTCGTGAACCATACTGAGCAGCCGCAGCCGCACCATTGATCACGTTCAGTGTAGCAATATCGTCGGGGTTAATATCCGACAGGCGATTCTGCCCAACGTTTGCATTTCCTGCATCGTTTGATAGGGCAATTTGCGACACATTGGTACTGGCATTACTCACAATAACACCATCGACAACGTAGAGCGGGTCAGACGAGCCAACCAGCGACTTAATCCCGCGTAGCCGGATGCTGATACCGCCGGCCGGGTCGCCGGAGTTCTGCGTAATCTGTGCGCCCGGCACTTTCCCCTGCAATGAGTTGATCAGATTAGCCGAACCACTCTGTTGCAGGTCTGATCCTTTGATTGTGCTGATCGCATTCCCCAGTTCACGTTTGGGGGCCGATAAGGTTGAGCCAGTCACCACAACCTCATCCAGGTTGGTAGTGGCCGCAGCTAACTCTGCATCGGCCGTAACTTGTTCAGCGTTACCGAGTGAGATTGGTTTTCGTAGCGTTTCGTAGCCGATGGCCGAGAAAGCGATTGTTACCGGCCCTGGTTTGAGTGTTACAGTAAGCGTGAAATCGCCGTCGGCATCGGTCGTTGTACCGAGCGTTGTGCCAACAATAGCGACGGTTGTTCCAGGAAGTGGCTGTTTCTCTGGATCCGTGACATGGCCTTTAATCGTGTAACGTGTGTTCTGCGCAAAAGCATTCGCGCATAGTAACAGGGTAAGCCATAGCATCCAAACTTTCTGGAAGCTATAGCCAACGGGTGAGTACCTGTTAGTCATAGGTAAGTAGTAGTTAGTTAATACAATTAAAAAGATTTGCCAAAGTGCGAAATATACTTATAAATTATTTTGCTCAATTACCGCTCATCCAAATTATAGCAAAAGCCGCTCAGTGTGTTCTATGTCCGCTTTTTAATACAGTTAATTCCTGTCAAAACGCTACCTTAAGACTTACCTGTAAGCAAGTGCGAACTGCTTTACGAAAACCATTTTTCAGTAGCTTTGGTGTTTTCAATTAAGTCAACAGACGCATGATCACTCGTACCAAAGCCAGCTGGCTCTTCTGCATGGCTGTCTTACTGAATTGGACCCTAGCAGCTCAAACGGCCAATTCACAAACCAAACAGCGGTATGCTGGGCTTCAGCAGGCGCTCCAGGCAACCGGGCAGCTTACTGGGTCGAACGGCCCGCGCAGTGTGAACTGGATCGAAGGGGGCAATAAGTTCTCGTTCATCGACGGACAAAGTGTTATCAAAACCCTGTCGCCAAAAGATCAGAAGGAGGAGGTCGTTTTCGATGGTAGCCAGCTTAAATTCCCTGAAACCGACAAGCCTTTTACCTACGGCTCATTCCAATGGTCGAAAGACTCGAAAAATATCCTGTTTCAGACCAATTTTCGGCCCGTATACCGGCGGTCGGGCGTGTCGGATTACTACGTCTATGCAGTGGCCGACAAGAGCCTGAAACTTGTCGCGAAAGATGCACAAACGGCCGAGCTGGCACCTGATGGCCAGAAAGTAGGCTATGAGCGGGGTGGCAATCTGTTTGTGTTTGACTTTGTTACCCAGAAAGAAACGCAGCTGACGGATGATGCTAAACCAGCGTTCTATAACGGTCGTTTTGGGTGGGCCTACGAAGAAGAGTTTGGCCTGGCGCAGGCATGGGAATGGTCGCCCGATAGCAAATTTATTGCTTTCTGGCAATCGGATGAACGCGAAGTGCCAATCTATAAGCTGACTGATTATAAGGGCTTTGACGAGAAATTCGATTCATTGCCTTATCCGCGCGTGGGCGATAAAAATCCGACGGTTCGCATCGGTGTCATTGAGATTGCCAATAAAACAAAGCAATGGATGAAGGTCGATTTGGGCGACGGATACATTCCACGCATCTATTGGACTAACCTGGAAGGCCAGCTCGCCGTTCTGCATCTGAACCGTAAGCAAAACCACATGCAGCTGTTCATGACAAACGCCCGTACCGGCGAGGCTAAACCGATTCTGGAAGAAAAATCAACGACCTGGATCGATGTTTTTGACTTCTTTGCGGGCATCAACCATTTACTGTATTTCCCGGCGGGTGTTCAGGAGTTTTATTGGGTATCGGACCGCGATGGATTTTCGCACCTCTACCGGTATGATTATACGGGTAAACTACTCAATGCTGTTACCAGCGGAAAATGGGGGGTAACCTACCTTCACCATATTGACCCGAAAGCGAAAAAGGTCTATTTCACGTCAACGGAAGTGTCGCCACTGGAACGGCACCTGTTTGTTGCCGATCTGGACGGTAAAAATAAACGTCGCCTAACAACAGTTGCGGGGCGTCATACCGTCAATTTCTCGCCCAATGGTCAGTATTATATCGATCGATATTCGAACGTACAGACACCAACGCAGGTTGAACTACGCGACACGAAAGGCCAGCTTATCAAAGCACTGGAGACCAATAAAAAGGTAGCTGATTACGTGGCCAGTCATGTCTATGCGCCCAAAGAGCTGACTACATTTACCACTTCTGATGGTCAGGCAATCGATATTTCGATCATCAAACCGCTTGATTTTGATGCGACTAAAAAATATCCGGTCGTCGTGGACATTTACGGTGGACCGGGCGCCCAGTCGGTTTATAATGATTTTGCCACAACGGGCTGGCATCAGTGGCTGGCTCAGACGGGTTATATCGTAGTAAGCGTCAATAATCGGGGGAGCGGAGGCTACGGTCGTGATTTTGAGAAGGTTGTCTATGAAAAGTTAGGTAAATATGAAAGTCTGGATTTCGCCGAAACCGCAGCCTGGCTTGCCCGGCAATCGTGGGTTGACGGTAGCCGACTGGCCATTCGGGGGCATAGCTATGGTGGCTATACCAGCAGCTACACCATGCTCACCCACCCCGGCGTATTCAAGGTTGCGCTCGTAGGAGCCCCCGTTACCGACTGGCGGCTTTATGACTCCATTTATACGGAACGTTATATGGGTGTACTGCCGGAAAATGACGACAAGTATAAAGTTAGTGCGGTGTCTACCTACGCCAAAAACCTGGCCGGAAAGATGTTCATCGCTCACTCGACTATGGACGAGAACGTACATGTGCGCAACACATTCCAGCTCATGAATGCACTCGAAGACGCAGGAAAGGATGCCGACCTGCGCATATACCCGCCTGGTGCACACGGTGTGGCCTACAGTTCGGGCACGCAGCTGCTGCTTTATCAGCAATACACAACCTATCTGGAAACCAATCTGAAAGGCGCTGGGATCAATTAGTTTGTCATTTAATTTGTTTTTTGGGATTATAGAATACTTAAAGTTACTGATTATTGTAATTTGAGTATATTTGCCAATCCCAACTAGCGTTTGAATACGTACATACACTTGTGCCGCGATTCCTGCAGATAACTTTGCTATGTTTCCTGTTGATAAAAACTGTCGGTGGATTGGCCCAATCGGTGTCATTTGTCGACAGTTTGTCTACCGGCAGTTACTTTCAGGTAGCGTGGGACAATGACGCATTTCAACTCCGGACTAAAAACACGTCTGACCGGTATTACACCAACGGCATTCACTTAAAACTACTCAGCAACGGTTTTCAAAAATGGCCGACTCAGTATGCCTTACTGAAATTAACGTCCAAACCGGATCGCCGATACGACTACCAGTATGATTTTGGAGTAGGTCAGGAAATTTATACCCCCCGTAATTTAGCGGTTCGTGACCGACCTCTTTATCCGAATGATCGTCCCTATGCGGGTTATCTCTATCTGTCGTGGGGGCTGGTTACGAGCGATGCCGTAAGTGGTCGTAAGCTAACGTCAAAGCTCATTGTAGGTGTTATAGGTCCACTGAGCGGAGCCGCTGAAGTACAAAAGGGATTTCATCTGGCCGAGAATTTTAAGGAGCCGCAGGGATGGGGCACACAGATGCAGAACGATCCGGCAATTAGCTATTTCGTTGGTTACGAAGCCCGGCTTGTTCCGCAGGTTACGCCCGTGTTCGACCTTATCGGCCGGGTGGATGCGAACATTGGTATGCTCAGTAATTACGCCAGTATGGGCACCTTGATACGCATAGGACTGTTCAATGACTACTTCCAGAACGCTAATGGGTTATATGACCCTCCTGCGGGCCGTTCACGGCGACGGGTGCAATTCTATGCAACTCTGGGAACATCATTTCGGGCGGTACTCGATAACTCACTGCTTCAGGGAGGCTGGTTTAATGGGGTACATAATTACTATGCGCTCCCGGCCGTTGAACTGAAACACTTTCTGGGCCAGATTGACTTTGGGGGTGTTATTGCCTATAAAAATACACAGCTTTCATTCACACAGTCGCTGCGGACCAGCGAATTTAAAAATGCTTTGGATCACCAATGGGGCCGGTTAAATTTGCTGTTTCGTTGTGGCAGATGATAAGCCAGTCAGCGCCGGTATGTTGTTCCTTTTAGACCGTTTAGTGTTAACCAAACGTTGACTGGTTCAGTAGGGTAATTGAACTTACCTGAGATGCCCAGTTTTGCTGACCTATGGAAATACTCGTAACAGCTGCTATAATTGGTTATATCATTTATCTGCGCTACTACGCTGACCTTCGAAACGAATCCGAGAAAGAACTCGAAGTCGTGCAGGTTGGAGTCAGGTTGTATACGAATGGGCAGTTCAGCGATGCACTTGAGTACTTTACCCGGCATATCAAGACTGAACCTAAGTCAAGTATCGCCTATCTGTATTTAGCCCGCTGTTATCGTGCTTTAGGAAATGTGCCCGCTGCTGTAAATGCCTTAAAGACAGGCGAAAGCTACGACGACACGGTGGCTGAACTGCACCTGGAAATGGGGCAGATTCTGTATGATCAGCGCGACTATAAAACGGCATTCCTGGAGTTTGACAAAGCGGTCTTTCATTCAAAAGGTGAACTGGCAGCTCCCTACCAATGGCGTGGGCTGACTCGTCAGCAACTCCGGCAAAGCGATGAAGCACAGCATGATCTGGAACGTGCAGCCACGATCCGAAAAGCCGCCGAGACGACAAAATCTTCGGCTAGTTCGTTACAAAGAGCGTTTTTTGACCGCAAATTTTTGAGCCATGTCATACTTATTTTAGTCAACAGTGCAATCCTATTAGTAGTGATCAAAAAAGCGACGGTTGTTCACCTGCCTTATTTGCTGGCAGCCGTTGCAGCTGCTACCATTGGCTTTCTCGAACCAAAGAAAGGTTGGTTGCTGGCCATCGTACAGGCGTTGACGCTTTGGATCAGCTATATGTTCTTCACTACTAAGTACTCAGACGGAATTAATTATAGAATGATTTTGAGTAAATCGGATAGTGTACTTGGTGCCAAATTCAGCCAGGATAGCCTTGACGGCCTGAGTCAGCGACTCATAACTGGTGTAAGCTGCT
>NZ_CP045997.1:1527451-1527852 GCF_010233585.1 Spirosoma endbachense | reverse complement strand
TCAGGTGTCGGTTAAGATTAGAACGAGCGAAGTTCTGTATGAAGATGGTACCCTGGGCAGTGCTGTCGATCAACAGCTGAGTGAGCAGGCGGATACCTCCTGGCAGGCCCCCATGCTTCGGCAAGCGAGTCAACTCCTGCATGAGCCACTACAGCCTTTGGCTCCAAATCCGGTGCAAAACATGGTTTATATTCGCCACCCTCAGTCCGATTATCCATCCAGCCAAACACCTGGTGCTGTTCTCCGGCTGCTAGGCTTGTTTAATGGGTGGAACACCATCCACTACTTTTCCCCCAATAAAGCCTTGCTCACCCTTTCCTGGGATAAGGCGCTGCCTCACTTCATTCCCCAATTTCTGGCGGCCTCCACGGACTCCCTCTATTTCATGGCGTTGATGAAGC
>NZ_CP045997.1:1480041-1527418 GCF_010233585.1 Spirosoma endbachense | reverse complement strand
GCGGTTTACCTCCTCATCACAATCTAGTAGCCCAGTCAGTTCCTCTCGGGGTAGCTAGCTCGATCCGGTATGATTCAGCCGCCATCAGCCGAATTGCTGATTTTGGCCGGGTTTGGGGCGTGATTCGCTATTTTCATCCCCTAGCTGGTAAGGGCCAGTTGGATACAGACAGTCTGGTCATTGATTATCTAGAGCCCCTGCTAGCCAGTCCTACGCCGACGAGCTTCCAATGGGCGTTGACTCACGTATTTACTCGATTAGGTGATCCCCAGTCCGGCATCGTTATCTCAACTAGTCTATCGACCCATACGACTTGGTTTAAAGAGCGTCCAAACCTCGTTACTAGGCGTTTGCCTACGGGTGAATGGTACCTGGCGCTGTCTCAACAGGCTTTTCAACAGCCCATCCGAGCCGACTCGTTACTAGAGCAGCTGGCCAGTCAGTCGGCGGTGGTGATTGACTTGCGGAACGAACGGATTGATAATGCCCTGGGGTTAGCCCAATATACGCAGTTTGTCCAGCCGTTCATCAGTCAACTCATTGAGCAGCCGCTGGTGCTCCCTACCGCCCGCAGCTTTTACTACCACGGTCTGTTGCGGCAAGACTTTCCCGATGAGTTAAATCTATTACCGATCGAGAAAGATGGTCGAATGAACCAGCATTATCAAGTCTACTTTGGTCTGCGCAATATGTCGGAGGGTGTGTACCTACCCATGAACCCACTCAAAAAACGAATCAATACCAGGGTCTGCTTCCTAATCAATCGCTTTGTTAACGTCAATACGCTCAAAGCCGTCATGGCGCTGCATCACCGGCAAGGCTGCCGGGTTCTCTTGGAAGGAGATATGCCTGACTATATGTACGGAGAATCCTATCGAATGACCCTGGCCGATCAGGTGTCGGTTAAGATTAGAACGAGCGAAGTTCTGTATGAAGATGGTACCCTGGGCAGTGCTGTCGATCAACAGCTGAGTGAGCAGGCGGATACCTCCTGGCAGGCCCCCATGCTTCGGCAAGCGTGCCTCACTTCATTCCCCAATTTCTGGCGGCCTCCACGGACTCCCTCTATTTCATGGCGTTGATGAAGCTGACGGGATCGCTACGGGATGGGCATAGCATCCTGATTAGTAAACAAGGGGGGCGGTCACCCAGGGGAATACTGGATGGGAATCTGCCCATTGGCGTCAACGTGTTTGGTCAAAAAACGTATATCATTAACGTACTCGCTGATACCACCCAGGCTAATGCGCTGGCGCAACTCCAGCCGGGCGATGAACTAGTGCGTATCGATCAACAAACACCGGCTCAGCTAGCGGCTCAATGGTGGGACTATTTACCGGCTTCGAACCAAGCTGGTTTTGATCGGGAATTTTACATGAGCTGGTTGACAGTAGGTCGCTCAGGCAGTCGATCCCAAGTGACCATCAAACGGAAAGGTCAATACCAAACGGTGTGGCTTACCCGTATTGCTAGGGACCACTACTACAGTTTATGGGGCCAAACCGCGCCTAGTCCTAAACTGCCTCCCTACATGAGTCGTTTACCCGGCAATATAGGCTACTTACGCATTAATCGGCTTTACTCTTCGCAATTGGATAGTATCGCCAACTACCTGAAAGATTGTTCCGTCATTTTGTTGGATTGCCGAGGCTATCCTCGTGACAGCCAGTTCGGCAGTCAGCTGGCCTCCTACCTTGCCCATCAACCGGATACGGTGGCTTCCAATCGATTTCCTTTTCTTTTCAGTCCCAATTCCAGCCAGCAGTTAACGAGTACGGAGTACCAGATTATTCAACCTTCGCGCAATGTATTGCTAAAACATAAGCGTTATATCCTGCTGGTGGATGAAGGGGTGCAAAGCCAAGGAGAGGGTAACGTAATTGGTCTACAGGGGGTTAGCCAATCGATTACCGTGGGTACACCAACGGCAGGGGCCAACGGCATGGCTATTACCCTAAAATTCCCGGGTCAATATTTTAGTTTCTTTTCGGGCTTTGGCGAGTATTACCCCGATAACACCCCCAATCAACAACGAGGGGTCAAAATTGATCAACTCGTTCCCATCACGTTAGGGGGTTATTTAGGCGGGCGCGATGAGATCTATGAACAAGGCTTACGCTTAGCGAAGCAGCTAGTCAACGCACGGAACGATTAATTTTCATAGACTAGGCAAGTCAAAAGACGCCCGAATTTTGGATATCCCCTTGTCTCGCATAGGAGCCTTTTGGGAGACACGCACTGGATAGCGATTTACAGAGTTTTTAACGCTTGTACAGCTAACCTAAAACAATAACTATATAGGTAGTTTTAAATCGTAGGCTTCTTCCTTATCTCAAAGAAAGCAACTATGAAGACCACCTATTATTGCGTATTCTTCCTTCTGATCGGTGCCGGATGCGCCAGACAGCCTACACTCTCCGCCAACAGCCCATTCAATGTGACCAGTAAGCTCAACGATTCTACCTGGTACGGTACCGGTCAACTCTTACGTGTCAAGGAATCGATACAACGGCCCGACGATGGCAGGCAGTTGAACCTGCTGGTCTATACGGATATTGATTATCCAGGCATGGGGAGTGAGCCAAATCCTAACACGACTACGGGATGCCTTAACGGTGACTGTACCCGGACCCAGATCTTGATGATTTATAATATTCCCTTCAAAAAAGGTCGCACTACCCTTGCCAAGCTAAACAAACGTAGCCCTAATGAACAAGCAAACCTTTCGTATGTGGGCAATTCCGGCGGCTTAGCGAAACGCTATATCGACAAGGGAGCAGAGCCTAATTGGATCAGGGTTACGAAGATCAATCAGGCAACTGGTGTGGTAGAAGGGCGCTTTGCTCTTTCCTTTAAAGAAGATATGACCGTCTATAACCGGCTAGAGAATGGTATGCCAGCGACGGCTCAGTTCACGGGTGGCCTATTCCGGATTAAAGTCAAAGATGTAATCATGAAATAGCGAAGCTAATCCTGCCTTTCCAGGAATAATCTGAATCTGTTTGCAAACGCAATATATTATCGACAATCCCCGGACCTATGCCATCGCTTATAATCTTTCTAGCTGAGCACCCTATTTAAACAGAATCTGCTTCGTCTCAGGCGGGAGCGTTTAATGAGCCTGAATAAGATTAGCTTACTTTTTCTCGGCAATAGTCACCTAATGCGCCGACCATAGCCTTTTTAATTCAATTTGGTCTTGTAGCCGAGTAAGATTGTCTTTTGAGTTAATGCTGGCCCTCGTTAAAGAAACTAGCTTTATTTATTTCTTTTGTTCACTCTTTCACCCAATAGTTCCTGGGCTTTTTTTAATGCATTTTCTGCTTTTACTTCATAGTCAGGAATTACCCCAACGGCTTCCCAATTCGTGTTCGTCGTAGTGAATACGGGCCTTCCATAAGGCACGGTCATGATATAGTGATCGCTCACTTTCATTTCTCTGTAGGTATGGGCGCCACCAGCCGTTGTTTCTCCAACAACAGTGGCCCTTTTATGAACCTTCATCGCGTAACAAAAAGCTTCACTCGCCGAGAAGGTTTGCTTGCTGGTTAGGACTATAATTGGGACTTCCACAAATCGATGTCCTTCCACATTGGGCAGCGTCCAGGACTGTTCGATGGCCTGGGAGCCTCGAAAATGCCAGGTACATAAAAGTGTTTTTGGCGATAGGAAATAACTGAGCAGTAGTTCTAAGGTATAGGAATTACCCCCTCCGCGGCTTCTTAAATCAAGGATCAAGCCATCGACATGCTTTAGAAAAATAGAGCTAGCCATCATGACTGGCCCTGCCATTTCAGGGGAGGTAAACTTGGTTATTTTTAAATACCCAATGTTGTTTTCCAAAACGCTGGCTTCTGGCAAGCCGAAATTGCTTCTTTTCCTTTCTTCAAAATCGTTGGTATAGGCTGGAGATTTCGCTGCCTCAGACCACCTGATTCCGTTGCCAATTGACCACCTCCATATCATAGGGGAAAAGAATATAACTGGCTGATGAAAAGAAAAATAAGGTGGTCAGTACACCCCGAAATTACTTGGTCCGTCGATCTCGGAATCGGGTGGTCAATTTGTCGGTTCTGAGCCACTTTTGGTGATGATAGTATGTTCATAAAGTATGCTATCATCCCTCCTGTTGCCATTTCAACTTGAAGTGCAAACGGTAACTTCACAACCTAACCTGGTTATAGTAGCACTAACCATCAGGTGTCGGTTAAGATTAGAACGAGCGAAGTTCTGTATGAAGATGGTACCCTGGGCAGTGCTGTCGATCAACAGCTGAGTGAGCAGGCGGATACCTCCTGGCAGGCCCCCATGCTTCGGCAAGCGGGTCAACTCCTGCATGAGCCCCTACAGCCTTTGGCTCCAAATCCGGTGCAAAACATGGTTTATATTCGCCACCCTCAGTCCGATTATCCATCTAGCCAAACACCTGGTGCTGTTCTCCGGCTGCTAGGCTTGTTTAATGGGTGGAATACCATCCACTACTTTTCCCCCAATAAAGCCTTGCTCACCCTTTCCTGGGATAAGGCGCTGCCTCACTTCATTCCCCAATTTCTGGCGGCCTCCACGGACTCCCTCTATTTCATGGCGTTGATGAAGCTGACGGGATCGCTACGGGATGGGCATAGCATCCTGATTAGTAAACAAGGGGGGCGGTCCCCCAGGGGAATACTGGATGGGAATCTGCCCATTGGCGTCAACGTATTTGGACAGAAAACATATATCATTAACGTACTCGCTGATACCACCCAGGCGAACGCGCTGGCGCAAATTCAGCCGGGTGATGAGCTGGTGCGTATCGATCAACAAACACCCGCTCAGCTAGCGGCTCAATGGCGAGACTATTTACCGGCTTCGAATCAGGCGGGTTTCGAACGGGAATTTTATATGAGCTGGTTGACGGTCGGTCGCATAGGTAGTCGAGCCCAGGTAACCCTTAAACGAAAAGGTCAAACCCGAACGGTGTGGCTCACCCGTATTTCCAGAGATCACTATTACAATATATGGGGCCAAACCGCGCCTAGTCCTAAACTGCCTTCCTACATGAGTCGTTTAGGGGGCAATATAGGCTACTTACGCATTAATCGGCTTTACTCTTCGCAATTGGATAGTATAGCCAACTACCTGAACGATTGTTCCGTCATTTTGTTGGATTGCCGAGGCTATCCTCGGGACAGCCAGTTTGGCAGTCATCTGGCCTCCTACATTGCCCATCAACCGGATACGGTGGCTTACAATCGGTTCCCTTTTCTTTTCAGTCCCAATCCCAGCCAGCAGTTAACGAGTACGGCGTACCAGATTATTCAGCCCTCGCCCAATGGATTGCTAAAGCATAAGCGGTATATCCTACTGGTCGATGAGGGTGTACAAAGCCAAGGAGAGGGTAACGTTATTGGTCTACAAGGGGTTAGTCAGTCGATTACGGTAGGTACACCGACGGCAGGGGCCAACGGCATGGCTATTACCCTACAATTCCCGGGTGGCTATTTTAGTTTCTTTTCGGGCTTTGGGGAGTATTACCCCGATAACACCCCCAATCAAAAGCTAGGCGTTAAGATTGATCAGTTGATTCCGTTGACACTCGGGGGTTATTTAGGCGGGCGCGATGAGATCTATGAACACGGTTTACGCTTAGCGAAGCAGTTAGTCAACGCACGGACCGATTAATTTTCATAGACTAGTCATTTTAAAAAACGCCCCAATAAAGAAGCATCCACTCAATACATGAAGCATTGACCATACTTTGTCTTTTTAAAGGCTCGTTTAATTGGATTCAGGGGGCTTTTCTAAGGATGGCACTACCTGGGAAGCCGAGTCAGCCCAGACCTTTACACGCATCAAGTATTAAAAATAGCTAATTCTGGAAGAAATAGGTATCACGGGATGGATAGCCCCAGCACGATACATAAAAGCCTTTGCCAATCTTTATAAGGGCAAAGGCTTTTGTAAAACGGCTTACTCCCTGGGGGCTTATCGGCGGACTATACCTGGGGGCGATCCCAGAAAGCAGGCGGTTCTACGCCCAGGGTGCGTAGATAGACATAAGCCTGACCCCGATGATGAATTTCATTATCGATCAGGTAAAAAAGAAACCAGTAGATAGGTCCTTCGTACAGACCAAAAGCCTTGTCGACTTCCTGGAAGCGAGCGGGTGGAATCTGCGACCAATGGGCATTAATCGTCTCGGTCACCCGATCCCACTGCGCCAGTACCTGCTTCTTCGTCGTTGCTTTGGGTGGAGCCTCCGCCCCATCGCCAAATGAAGGCCACTGGCCCGAAACAACGCCCTGCATGCTCTGGTCGGCCATTTGCAGGACTTCATCAATCAGCGCCGAGCAAGGTCGCATGCCGCCCAGGGTATAGGAAAAGAAGTGCTCCTCGGGGTAGGCTTCGATCACCCGGCGGGTGAGTCCCCGGTGGCCCTGCCAATGGGCAAGAAGTTGCTCTGCAGAGAGGACGATCTGATCCATCGTTTGGCTAAGCTGCGCTGTGTTTTCCATGAGTTGCTATTGGTTGACGTTGTCGCTTGATTGACAACACAAAGAAAAGGCAGGAGGGTGACAGCAGTATGTCAGTAGTGAACCGGTCGACTGTAACTAATCAAGCACAGCAACATTATTTATGATGCTAGCTGGTTGAAGCGGTTGCAGGCCACAAACGCAGCCGCAACTAATACGACGAGGTACCCCCTCATGCCAATCAACGAAATTCTCCGCATTAGAAATTATTTTCAGCCGTAAAGGCAAAACGCCCTATTTATTAATAAGGAATTCTTAATCGTCTCATATGGGAGCTTTTTGGGTACTATGTACTAGATATATGATGGTTCAAGAAACGCCCCATTTTGAGCACGACTATAGTCTCGTATAGCCAAACTTAGGGCCCTAGTCTCAAAATGCCGTCTCACCAATCAAACGCAAAATCTCACATTCAAGCTGAGTTTGTGAGACACGGCTTTTATCCCGTTTCGTTTAGAGTTTTGTTTCTTCGTGTTCAGTCCGCCCCTGCCCAAAAAACTATATTGGGCAAAGGCGATAAGCTTACCCTTTGCCATAACTAATTCTATAGGAGGTACGATCGACATCGGCTCCATCCCGATTCAACTCCTCAACGATCATCCGTACATATTGCTCAGCTAAGCCCTGAGTCAGTTTATCCAGCAACGCCTGGTCAACTTCAATACTTAATTTTAGCGATAATTCGATCTGCTTAACGGCCATACTTAATAAGCTAGTTTAAGGATTTTCTCAAATGGGCATTGAGGCCAAGGGCTATACCTACTCAATCCACCCCGTTGTTAAAGGCCCAGTTTACCCGAGGCATTATGCTTACGAATATTGCGACGCCGATCATACCGCTGGATCATCGTCGTGGTTCGATGTTTAGTTTGATTCATCACCTCCAGATCATCCGCTCCGTTAGCTTTAGCAATGGTAACAAAACTGGCCCGTAGCGAGTGAGCCGTAAAGGATTCGCCCAATTGGTGCTGAACTAATACGTTCACCCACTCATCGGAAAGACGCTCCTGGGTAACTCGCTCCCCTTTTCGGATCCGCACAAATAAAGGGCCGTCATGCCGACCTACCACCGCTAGCCAGGCTTGAAGAGCTCCAATGGGGCAATACTCCACTTCACTGGCATACGTAACCGCTTTTTCTTCGACTTCTCCGAATTGATTGGTTTTGGAGCGGTCTAGCCGGATCACCATACCGGCATCATCAATCAAAATATGATTGACATCCAATTGGGCTAATTCACTGCGACGAAAAGCCCCGGTGAAGCCCAGCAGCAGAATAGCCCGGTTGCGTAAACCGGTTGGTGTGTGAGGTAAGGCGTCTATTGCCTGGCGGAACTGCTTGAGGGAAAAGTCAGGCGCCTGTTTTTGGCGCACAGTCTTTTTGAGCTTAAAGCCTTTCATAAAGACCTTGAACTGCTCGTCGGTGGTCGGCGAGTCGACTCGATGCTGGCGATGAAGTTTGGCGATGCTGGCCAGGTGTCGCTGGATAGTGAAGAAGGAACGCGAGCGTCCCAGGAAGGTAACATATTCGACTAAGGCAACCGCCGACAAGGGCGTTGGTTCGTACCCATTCTGTTGGCACCAGGCTGAATACTGCTTGAGGTCGGTGCTAAACGCCCGGTGCGAATTGGGGGAACCTTGCAGGCCCGCCCGCAAATACTCCCGGGCTTCCTGATGAATCTGTTCATCGACCCGCAGCGTCAAACTTTGCTCGGTGTCTGGAATGATCGTCAGAGCTTGGGGAGGGGTGTTGGATTGAGGCTGAGGCATAAGTTGGAAAGGGAAATACAAGCTTGAGGCTAACAAAGTTGAAAGGACTTCATCAAAGACATAGCCTTTTTGCAAAGATAGGATTACTCGTGATAATTGAACGTTATCACGAGTAACGAATTACCTAGTTAATTAAAAGCATCGATTTACCGACTAAATAGGTTTAACCCTTCCGCTTATCATGGAACATGTTCCACGATCATTTAGGTAATCCATTCGTGTGATATAGGCTATTTACGCCCATACTGGTGGCTTATCTACTTTAATCCGCTTAAATCAAATTAGAAAAGTAGCCAGAACGTTTATGCCGCTTCAGCCGAACTCGTTAAGGATGGCTAAATTCCACTTGGCTTTGTACCCATCAAGACGGTTGTCTCTAATTGTACTTTTACGCGGAAAAGTCGCCTGTAACCAAAAAATTACCAGACTATCGAAAGTATAATTATTTTAAGGGTGGAACTAAGATCGAGCACTGCTTTTCCTACTAGACAATAGGTAGATCCTATTGGCCAACTCGTGTCATTACGTGTATATTCATGCCTGATTTTACCTAACGCCTGGTCCGATCTATGACGCCTAAACAAACCCAACGGCTGATCAAAAAAATAGCCGATATCAAACGAGCCTTGGCCGCCGAAAAACGGAAATTTGGTGGCTATGATGATTCGAGAGGATTGCGTTATCTACCCACCCGCTATTATCTCCAGTTAGGGGATTACAAAGGCGGATTAGCCTATACCCGCTGGTTCGCCAAATCTTTTCCCGATGACATTGGCTTTCCAGACTTTCTTTTTGAATGGGCGGTGCTGCTTTTTAAAGGGAGCAAACTCGACATGGCTAAAGCGAAAATCTGGCAAACCTTCTGTGCCAATACGTATGTACTAGATAAGTTCGTTGGCCATCCCATTCAACCCCTCCCAAAATATGAGTGGTCAAACTTGGCTCAAGTTGGTTTCACCGAGTATTTCTCCTATTCTCATCAGCAAACCGATTTGCTTGATTTCAGCCAGTGGCTGGAGGAGTTTATGGCCAGCGAGTCCTTTACCACCCGAAAAGCACGTTACCTGATCATTTATCAACGTCTGCTCGTGGAAGAAGATCTAGAAATCAGAAACTATCTACGAAAGGAAGCGGATCAGCTAGAAAACGCGATTAAATTCTAAAAAACGTCTGTCTTACACCTGTAAGACAGACGTTCATTTTGTCTTACAAATTGTACTACTTTACATAAGTCAGGTGGCTATTGCAAAAGTCTGAAGGAGCTAATTTTGCCCCTCTGTGCATCCGTTATTTGACCAAAATTAGTATAAGTTGTGGGCCGATTTTGCCTGCACAACAATGACTCGTTTACTTTTGCAACCGCACCGGCGGCCCGGAGCCACTCAGATTATACAACAGAAGTAGGTATCACGTATGGCTAACTACATGAAAACTATCTGCTGGATTTTGACCCTGATTAACCTGGGGCTGTACTTGATCGATCCATTGCAGGAGAAGATCAATAAAGGATGGATCGTGTTACTGTATCTTTTAGTCGGCCCTGTTTATTTTTGGAAGAAACAACTGTTTTATCCATCGTTGAATAT
Source organism: Spirosoma endbachense (assembly GCF_010233585.1). NCBI lineage: Bacteria > Pseudomonadati > Bacteroidota > Cytophagia > Cytophagales > Cytophagaceae > Spirosoma > Spirosoma endbachense. Next base: position 1,517,548 of record NZ_CP045997.1, on the reverse strand, counting down.
AATGCTCTTAGGGCTTATAACATATTATCTCATTAGAGGTTACGTAGCTTACTATATGGTTTACTTACAAGATCAACCTTACTATGCGTACGCCCGTTCTCATTATCGTTCTACTAGCCACATTTTGGCTGCCTCTTCAGGCGCAAACCGTTCAAACCGATTCGAGCTCAACGCCTGATCATTTAATTTACACAGTTGTCCAACAGCAACCCGAATTTCCGGGCGGCATGAGTAAACTGGGTCAGTACATCAGTGATAATCTACGGTATCCTAAAGCGGCTCAAGTAGCGGGGTTAGCCGGACGGGTCTTTATTCGCTTCCTCATTACTAAACAGGGTGCCATTGAGGGGGTAAAGGTTTTAAAAGGGGTTTCCCCCGAGATCGATGCGGAGGCCATCCGAATGGTGGCCACTATGCCCAATTGGGTTCCTGGTAAGGTGGATGGTCAGGCTGTCGATTGCTTTTATAATTTGCCCATCAACTTTTCTGTACGGTGAAGGAGTGCATCCTTTTGGGCGCTTCGATAAATGAAATGGCTATGGCATTTAAATTAGTCAAAGCCTTATTTACCAGAAAAGGGTATCAATAGGCTTGATTAACATATTCCTAGTGGATGTTGCAAAAGTCTAAACCATTCTATTTATGGGATAGCTGACACAGGTAGGGTATATCTGCCACTGGAGATAGTTAACTGGTTGTACATTAGTAAGTTGCCGAAAGATCCATGTTTTTAATGTTCGTTTTACAGAGTATATAACTTTGCAGTTTGGGGTATGTATAAAAGCGTGAAATCTTGATGCTTTTAAGGCAAGAAATACTCGCACTGGCGACCCGGCTTAAAGCAAAACCATAGCGAAATGCTGCTTTTGGAAGTGAATTTGAGTCGTTTTATAAGCCATTTAGTCAAACGGGTGAAATTGCCCCCAAGCGCAGGTAGTTAAATCTGTATAACTAGCTAACTATTAATCAATTATAGCCTTCACGTGGCGGATATACGGCAGCGGCCAACCGTCCCAAATGTGTTAAGTAACCCAAGATATAAAACATAGCTCCATCTCTTTTTAGTATACGATCTGAATAACCAGGTTTAGTCGGAGGAGCACACTATGATGCTCTGGCAAGAACATTCACTGAAATGATACCGATTTCTCCGAAAATATCTCCTAACTGAGCCAAAATACCAATAAATGAATAATTCTTTATTGGTTGACCTTTTCACGTACAATCGGGCTGTATATCAAGACAATAGCACCCTCCAGGCGTAGCCGATTGGCAACGGTTTTGAACGCTGTTTTTCACACATTTTTTAATTAAGTAGTTGTAGGTCAGCGGTTTGTTATTTTTAGCTTTGATTTCCGGTTCCGGTTTCTCTCGGTAGAGCACGCCACGCACGAAGGACACGATACAATTGTACGGTTAAAAGCTAGGTATATATGAAACGGGACTAGCGTTTACAAGCCCCATTTTAGCCTGTGTCAGATCCTTCCTGGCTTATGAAGGAGCCAAGCGTTTCGTGATCCCACACTACAGCAAACCCGTAATTTCTCTCACCAGCATCTTAAGTATATTTACTAAGTAGAAAAAATAATTCATAGCTAGTACATCTAATCAGATCTTATGTACGTATATAGCCCTGTTTTTGTGTCTAACTAGCACAAAACATGCCCTTTCTGTTTATCCTCGACTAACTTTCCTTCGGCTTATGCATCCAAAATTACCTCCCTTTGCCCCATGCTGGCAAGCTTTTTAGCGAATCACCGACAGCCAGCGCTTTGGGCGCCTGCTTTTTAGGTGCTCCATTGATTCGTAACCGGTTCGTCATTCACTCCCTTTAACTCAACTCTTTTCTATGACCTCTTTTCTACCGTTCGTTTTTCTTCAGCGGCTGGCGATCTATTGCCGCCCTCAATTGTTTTGGCTGGCTTGTTTACTAGGGGGCGGGTTCTTAATAACTCCCTCCAGGCTTGTTGCCCAATGCTTTCTACCCGCTACCAATTATGGGGTAGGCACCGAACCCCGATCGGTGGCCGTAAGTGATGTCAACGCCGATGGTCATCTGGATATCATTTCAGCCAATAATACCAGTAACACTATTTCCGTGCTGTTGGGGAAAGCAGAAGGAGGGTTTGCCTCAGCGATCAACTACCCGACAGGGAGTAATCCTCGATCAGTAGCGGCCGGGGATGTGAATGGAGATGGACGACCCGATCTCATTACGGCCAATACTACCGGTAACAATGTATCGGTGCTGCTGGGAAATGGAGCCGGAGGCTTTGCGGCTGCGGTCAATTTCCCAGTGGGGACTACACCTTCTTCAGTAGCGATGAGTGATATCAACGCCGATGGTCATCCAGATCTCATCACCGCCAATTATAATAGTAACAGTGTGTCAATATTACTGGGAGATGGAGCCGGAAGCTTTGCGGTTCCTGTGAACTATCCAGTAGGGGATTCTCCATTTTCGGTCTGTGTGGGGGATGTCTATGGAGATGGTAAAATCAGTATAGTCACGGCGAATGGTTTTAGTGACAACGTATCGATACTCCCTGGACAGGGGGATGGAAGCTTCCGTCCGGCAGTAAACTGGGCCGTTGGGAGCGGGCCTACCGGCGTAGTATTGAGTAATATCAACGGCGATTTCAATCCCGATATCATCACCGCCAATTCATCGGATAATTCCGTGACGGTACTGCGTGGGCAACTTGGAGGAGTCTTTGTGAGAACCAACTACCCCGTTGGGAATGTGCCTTTTAGTGTGACGGTGAGTGATGTCAACACCGATGGTTTTCTGGATCTCATTTCAGCTAATAATTTTAGTGACAATGTGTCGGTGCTGCTGGGAAATGGAGCTGGAAGCTTTGCGGCTGCGATCAATTACCCCGTAGATAATCAACCTTACTTCGTCGTGGTCAGTGATCTTAACGCTGACGGTCGTCCCGATATCATTACCGCCAATGGGGGCAGTAACACTGTTTCGGTGCTATATGGCAGTACGCCACTAGCCATCACCCAGCAACCCGTTAGCAGTTCCACGGTAGCGGCCGGAGCCAACGTGCGGGTACCGGTGGGGATCAGCGGCACAACCCCCAGCTTGCAGTGGTATAACCAGGCCGGCATTGTCAGCGGGCAGACCTCAGCCACCCTGACCCTCAATGGAGTCACTCTCAGTCAGTCGGGCAGCTACTCACTGGTCGCCACCAGCTCCTGCAACTCCCTGACTACAAATGCCTTCACGCTGACCGTGAATAACCCACCGGCTGCCCCGACTGTCAGTACACCGGCCAATGGCGGGTATTTCAACGACAGCACGCCCGAGTGTTCGGGAACCGCTCCCGCCAACAGTACGGTCTTGGTGTATATCGATAACGGGCTGAGCGGCTCGACTACCGCTGGCCAGACCGGCAACTGGAGCTATTCCCCGGCCACTTCGCTGACCGATGCGCCCCATACGGTTCATGCCATCGCCCGACTCAATGGCCTCGATAGTCCCCAGAGTAACACCAACTCCTTCACGGTGGATACCGCCCCGCCCGAAACGACCTTTTCGACGACTCCTCCGCTGATTACCAACAGCACCTCGGCCCTGTTTAGATACTCTAATAGTGATGCTATCTCTACTTTCCAGGTGAGTCTGGATGGGAGTGATTATGAATCGAAATCGTCTACTAACCAGTCCTATTCGGGGCTGGCGGAGGGCGAACATACCTTCCGGGTAAGGGCTGTCGACAGGGCGGGCAACGTAGACCCTACGCCGGCCACCTACACCTGGACCATAGACACCACCCCACCCAGCGTTACTATCACCTCCTCAGGGGGACCTTCGGGTAGTAGCATCACCGGACCCGTCACGCTGACCATCGCTTTCTCGGAAGCCGTTACCGACTTTGAGGTAGGCGATCTTAGCGCTAGTAATGCTACCCTGACGGACTTTACTGGCTCGGCAGCGGCCTACACGGTCAATCTGCAACCCATCAGTTCGGGGCTTAGCTCAGTGAGTGTGGCCGCCGATGTGGCGGCTGATCTGGCCAGCAATCCAAACACGGCTTCCTCCGTCTTTGAGCTTAACTATAATTCGGGCCCCACGATTGAGGGGTTTGCTCCGTTAAGTGGGACCGTCTGCGCCGGTAGTCCGCTCACCTTTACTGCCTTGGTGGGCAACGTATCGGGAACGTATGCCTACACGTTGGCAGGAGCCATGATAGTAACAGGCAACTCCAGTAACCCGATCTTCAGTGCGACGGTGATACCATCCAACCCGTCGGAAAATGACTTTTACCGGCTATTTATTAGCGCAAACGGCCTGGAGGTTAACAGTATTACGGAGGTCAATGTACTATTTCCACCCTCCGCCAATCTACAAAACAATGGCCCCTTGACCTGTGCCCAGACCAGTGTAACCCTAACAGCCAGGGGCGGGGAAACCTACAGTTTTAGTGGGCCCAATGGTCCCATTACCGGCAGTGGCAACACAGCTAGTGTCAGTCAGGAAGGGGTTTACTCGGTGACGGTGCTGGCGGGCAGTGGCTGCTCGGCGGTGGCTTCGACCACCGTCACCAGCAACACAGCTCTGTCGGCGCCAACCCTGCAAGCCTCTTCCCTCTCGACGTCTAACCAACCCATCTCCGTGACCGCTACGGGTTGTGCGGGAACAACCAACTGGCTACCCCAGGGCGGAGCAGGCCAGGCTTCCGGCAACATCTATACCTTCAGCCAGCCGGGCAACTATACGCTGAGTGCCACCTGTTCGGTGGGCAACTGCACCAGCCCGCAGGCGACTCCGGTAGCCTTGCAGATCCTGCCCGGTGGCTTTGCCATTCAGGCTGTCAGGATGGTCAACTGTACGCTCGTCGATGAGGCCAAGGGCGGCTATCAGGTCCAGTTCACCCCCCAGTATAGCGGCTCCAATGGCAATCAAATCACCTTCGCGGTGGTCAATGAAAAGGCGGCTACCACGGAGGCTCCACCCTACTCCTTAAAGCTCTACACGGATAACCCGGTCATCACCCTGGTGGCCAATCAGGCGGGCAGTACCGAAGCGCGCTACGCCTACAACTGGTTTGCCTCCTGTCAGAGTGGCAATGACCCCAACCAGCAGCCCACCACGAGTGGTCTACCCAACCAGACCATTCTGGTGGGGCAGGCTTATCAGTTGACGCTGACTAACTACTTCTCCGACCCTGATGGGCAAGCCTTAACGTATTCCGCAACGGGTTTACCCAGTGGCCTCTCGGTCAGTGGCAGCTTGATCAGCGGTACACCCTCGATGACGGGTGTGAGTAATGTTCAGGTAACGGCTTTGGATCCGGGCGGCTTGCAGGTGAGTAGTAGCTTCCAACTGACGGTGAACCCCATGCCTTCGACGCCAGCGGGCTTTACGATCGTAGGGGTCTCGACAGTGAGCTGTGAGGTAGTGAGTACTGGTCTTCACCGGGTAACGTTTACGCCCCAATACGGAGGAGTGGACAGTTCCCCGATTAGTTTCTCGGTGGTTAATGAGATGCCATCGACCACCAATCCGGGGCCATATAGTCTGAATCTGTACACCGACAATCCAAGTATCACACTGAGTGCCCGTCAGGGCGCTACTACAGCTACGTACCTCTACAACTGGTTAGCCGTCTGTACGGCACCCACCCGAGTGGGTGTGGCCGAAGCGGGAACAGGCTTACAGGTCAAGGTGTTGGGCAATCCGGTGGAGGGTAAATCCGTTGAGGTCGAGATTCGTGGCGTGTCAGGCCAATCGGTGCAGTTGAACCTGACGGATCTTCAGGGTCGGGTATTACATCAGCAGCGTCTTGATGAAGCGGATTCGCTGGAACGGGTGAGTGTGCCCATTGGTTCGGGTAAGGGGCTATTGCTCCTGCAGGTCAATACGAATCAGGAACACCAGCAAGTGAAGTTATTGACGCCTTAATGGCTAAACAGGTTAACAAAAAGCCCGGATCGGAATCGGTTCGGGCTTTTTGTTAGCCAACTAATCCCGCCGAATGCTTGTTATACACCCTATGTCACCTCCGTTTATAGGCAATCAACCCGTCGCCTGGTTATCGGGCCAGGGTGAGTCCACCTGGGTGTATTATGCCAATGGCCAGCAGGAGCTGGTCAGCATCCCGCTGCTGGTCCTGCTGGAGCGAATGCCTACCCTGCTCCGAATCCACAAGCAGGCGGCCATTAACCCGCGCTTTCTGGCCAGTGCTCAGCTGATCAATTTCCGGCGAGCCACAGTGCTGATTCGTTATGCCGGCACCGAACGCACGTTTGGGGTGGGCCATCGGTGGCTGGCGGACGTCAAGCTGGTCTTAAGGCGTCATCGCTGGGGAGCTGGGGATGGTTTATCCGACGGAGTAGACTAATCATGTCCTGGGCAACCACTGGAGTAGGGAGCTGATCAATCCTTACATTAGAACATGCCGCTTCAGCGCTTCTCCCCATAAACGTGATTATGCAACAACTTTGTCGAGTAATAGCTGTGTTAGTTGGGGTTAGTATGGGTTTGTCCTCTTGCATTACCTCCAACATTAAATCAATCCCCCAAGTAAGCGGTGGCTCACAAACCGATAGTTCCTTGGTTAAGATCTTCCTCTTAGAACGAGCGATCCCTCAAGCCATTGAAGAGTTGGGCGTTGTTTCCTTATACGTGAATATCAGACCAGGTCTTACTGTGGATCAGCAGGTAAAGCAGCAATTGCGCAAGGATTGTCAGCGACTAGGGGCCAATGGAGCCTATCGAATTAGTGACGGCACCTATTATCCCACGGTGGTCAGCTATCTGGTTTTTAGATATAAAAAGTGATTACTTAACCTATTGCCACTTATACAACTGCCGAGTTTAGTAATGAGTGAGAGCCAGTGGCCCAATAATTCTACCTTTCACTCAACGAAGTGCGGCTGAACACAAGTATGTTTTTAAGTTTGATTCTGAACTGCGCTACGCCATTCCGAAAGGCTACGGTGGATGTGTTCCAGGTGCCAAACTACAAACTTCCGTTACCATGAAAAATCTAAAGGTATGTGGACTATTGCTGCTTATGGCAAGCCTAACGAGTTGTAGTAAGAACGAAACTGCTAAACCAGCTGAGAACCCGATAACTACCCTCCTGAGTGAGCAGTTGCAGGCCTTGAAATTAGTAGGGATTCGGGAAAATAGTTTTCGAGAGTCGGGTGTGGTTTTTAGCAGTTCCGTTGCCGGTAAACTCACCCAGCTGGGTAGCAAACTGCCGGACGCTGGTATTTATGTTGTCACGGTCTGGGACTTCGATAGCGGACAAGTATTGCTACAAAAAACGGTGGAGCAAGAGGTACCCGACAAACTCACGCTCATCGACATAGCTGTACTACCGCTAACAATCAATAAGAAGTACTTAATCAGCATCAACAACAAGTCGGGCCAGCGCAGCCAGGGATCGTACACCCAAGCTTTTAAAGCCAGCGGGGGCAATGTTTTGCCAGCCACTCAAGGCAACATTACGCTGCATGCTAGCCGCTCCGGCGGTGGCAGTATGGTTGCCTTTCCAAGCTCCTCTGCGAACCAGTTCAGCTTACTTACTGGCTTCCCCGAGTTTACGTTTATCCCTGACTGAGCCACTGCTCGTTGGAAAGTGTTGCCTATATAAATAGCGTTTAATGGAAAAGTGCAAACTCATGATACATCGCTTGTCCCTAAACAATATCACTATTTTTACTCCGGTTGTAGAACTAACTTTATGTTATGAAATTTTTACGAGAAATCGATTAAACCATAGAAGACAGCTTACCTTGAAATAATTTTAAACAGGCAATAGTTTTTCGTAGCTGCCATCAGCGTTAAAGATGATAATCAGGCTACCTCCATTCCCTAATGTATGACGATGGGCGCCTTCTTTCATCTTGTGATTCGTGACTGGTAGAACCATATCTGTCCAGCGACTTTTAATCGTAGGTCGAGTGTAAACACGATCACCAATGATCTGCTCTAAGCATTGATTCAGCAAGGTTTTATCGCCGACCGTTGGTTTAATGTTTTGCTTGGAATCTGCATCGAAAATTAGAATGATGTCCCCATCAAATGAAGCAGAGCGGTTAGGGGGATTATCCTTATAGCTATCATCGATACTAGGTAAGAGTAACCAGCAAGATTTACCTTGTTGGTTCTGGTATTCTCTTAAAAGAATGATTCCTTTATCATTTATCCAATACTTGTTTTGTACACAGCTGCTAATAAATTCGGATAAGATGTGTCGCTTCCTTTGATCAGTATCTAATTTGACTTGCTTTACTTCGTCACAAGGCGGAGGATATCCCGACTGAGCATACGTACTCAGAGTCAGAAGTGCAAAAATCAGAGATAAGCAAGCCCGGTTCATACAGAGCAGTTTTATTGTATAAGTGATGTTATGTAAAGGGATTATAGCAAGAAGAAAGCATTTTGCATCTTAAGCACGAAAGTCTTCTCTGCATCACTAACATAGCCATGATGGCTAAAATGATCTGGCCAAATCAATTATAAGCAGGAACATATACTTCGCTGAGCTGGGGTAAAGGTCGCAGAGATCTAGCTATTTGTTCAAACATTCGAGTATAAGCTGTCATTACTTCTTGGGCAGAAGACTTGCGGTTCTCATCTTGCGTCCTCTCCTTTCCAAATATAATCGGTAGTATATACTCGCCGACATAACCTGGCTTTTGAGGCGGAAAATGCCACAATACTCGACCCACTTCAGCAGTAAATGGATTATCTATCTCATTTTCGTTTGGGTACTTGATATTGGTTATTTTGCCTTGCTGGTTAATAGTAAAATTGACAAAAACAACCGTTGTTTTCTGGGCAAAAGATTGACTATGCGGATATTTAATTTCTTTCAATGCATTTCGAAAAGTGGAGTCAGTGTCTAAAGTAGACCGAGAGGCTTGTCCAAATGAAGTTAAAATACCTAGACCTAAGAGGACCAAATAAGCGGCTAGCGTTTTCACAGCATGATATGATAGTAGTGGCGAGATATTTGTCCTATAAGTGAACGTTATGATAACCAAATACCCAAAAGCCGCTATTTTACTATCTCGATCCGGACGCAGTTAACGTACACATTCACCCGCTCCAAAAGATTACTGATCGCTGTTTGATAAGCGGTATTGTTTGACAAATTTCCCTCATAAAGCACACGAGCGCCTAGCTTGTTCTCCACTAGCAGCCCGGCAATATGCCAGTTGACGGCTTGCTCATTAAAGACATCAAGCTCGTAGAAGCTCACTAGGAGGTTCCCGTCGGGCGTACCCGTTAGGCGAAACTGGACTAAATTCTTAGCTTCAAGTTCTTTTTTCATCCCGTAACCAGCCCCGTTAAAGGGGGCTTTATGGCCGCAAATCTACTACTTTGCTGCGAGCCTGTCGAGTGGTAACTTAATCCATTTTAGTGAGCTTATTTTCTCCGATTTTGTAGCCTTCGGTTAGGGTGCATTCCTTGGAATAATCGCATAACATAAGATTGCCTATGCAACTTGACTAAAGAAAGTACAATAAAGTACAATCAAATTAATTTTGGTTCGCGGTGCATCCTTCCATCCTGCTCAGTATAACAGAGTTGCCAACAGTTTATGATTGAAAAAATCCCTATTAGCAACTTACTTCTCCAGCAATACAAATTGCATTATAAACATTCAATATAGTTAGCAACAAAAAGCTTAACTAATTGTACAAAATCAAGCATCACCTTGTCAGTCGGCCAAAGTGAGCTGCTGCTTCAGCCAAGATATTTTCTGCTTATCTCGAAAGCTAAACCACACCAGGCGTTGAGAGCCTGATCGATCAACTGCCTCTTTAAAATGGCGAAAAGGCTTCGATTGGCCCAGAATAGTCAATAGACGACTTTGCAAAGGCTCAGCCGCTTCGTATCTGGCAAACTGCTCCATAAGCGCAAATTCCTCGCGGCTGGTCATGATGGCCACTTTCCAATAATGGTCAGGGAAAGACTGTACTTGGTCAATCTGGTCTTGCCACTCCTCACTTTCCAGATCAGAGAACTGCTCGGGATTAGGAAATGTAATGAGTTGGCCTGTTTGCCGGTGTACATAACAAAGCATGCCTATTTGTTGCTGCTCAACAATTTCTTTTACTTGGCTATCGTCCATCTGAATCATAGGAATACGATTGGGTTAGGACTAATTTAAAAATTGTTTGACATGTAATTGTAAGAGTTCTACTAGAGAAGGGTTTTCGTGAACGAAATGAACACGACAGTTAATTGTATTTATTGAAGTAACAGCTTATTAAGCTGTACAGAATTTCGATCATTAAAAATTGTATATTTTCAAAGATACGCTCATTAGAATTAGTGAAAGACATTCTATCAAAGCCAAGCTTTGGCGGGTGCTACTACGGTGGTATTTTTATGAAAAAGTGCGCTATACTGAACGACCCGTAGCTAAAGAACAAGTTAAGGCGCCATGGCTAGGACTTGCTGAGTTGCGTTAATAACTATCCAATTTAATTCGTAGTATATAGTATTGTAAAAACGGATCTAATTCGTATGTTTTATTTTCGACAAGCCCGTTGCCCGTTGTGAAGTTATGGTTGGATTTCCGGAGTACTTTATCGTACTGACGCCATCTGCTGAAGCTGATAAGGTTTCGATTACGTGAATAATCGCGTGGCTCGCTCCATTCAGAGTCAACTCCGCTTTAGCTATTGTCAGGTCGGCTGCTGCTACGCGGCTGGCTGCATCCAGTCGTAAAACGGCAGTTTGCGTTTTTCCCTGGAAAGCTACCGACGAAGCCGCTGCCAGATCAACCGTGAGTTGCTGAACAGCCAACGGGGTGGTTAGTGTAGAGGCTTCGTCAAGCATAACTGTCAGCCCTTCCGAGTTGATGGGTAAATCGGAGGTAATGGCGCAGGCGGTTTTTGCGTTGATTGCCTGCAACGTAGCCCGGTGAATGGTTACGGTAATTGGTTTCGTTTCCTTAAATTTAGTTGTACGCGATAAGCCGATGGTTAATTCCCCCTTATTAACCGAAACCGTCACGTAAGGAAGCACGTTCTGTTCGCCTTCGAGTTCTGCCTTGGCTGGATCGCCCTGGGTGATGCGTACCTTGACGGCGAAATCAACCAGGAGCCGGTCGTATGGTTCCAGGGTACGCTCTTCGCTGACAATCTTCCCATTGCCGACAAGGCCATCCCCAGAATTTTTAATTTGGGCCCACAAGGGCTGGTAACAGGCGAATAACGCGCTGATAATGAGTGTGCGTACAGTATTCATGATTCTTCGTTTCATTTACTTTGATTAGCCAGTGAAGTCTTGCCAGTAAGCATAGCCACGGCCCGCTCCAGCACCACATCGTTGCCGGTAATCAGGCTCTGCACGGTAGGTTTCACCACAACATCAGGTTTTACCCCTACACCCACGAAGTCAGTGCCATCGGCGTAGGTGTCGCGTTTGGTGCAGACGCGGGCCGACCCACCACCGGGCAAGGAAAACGATAAGGGCTGACCGGTTGTACCCATCGACGGCTCACCGATAATCGGAATCCGGGTTGTTTTTAACTGACGAATCAGAATTAAAAAATCTTCAGCGGCCGAGCCGGTATTGCTGCCGGCCAGTACCATCACCGGGACGAGTAGCTTAGGTTCACGGATCGAGTTATCAAAGGTCATCGTGTCGCCTTTGTACCAGAAATCACCTTTGGCGGTTTTCAACGCCCGCTGGTAGAACTCATTTTTGGCACGGGCCGAGTCCAACTTCTGGGTAGCGTAGTAGGAACCCCAGGCTTTAAATGCAGGCCGATGCTCGCGGGTACGCCAGGCTGAGCCAATTAGCCGCTTTTCGGTGGTAAAGTATTTTAGAATTTCAGCCCCGATTCCGGTGTCTCCACCCCCATTTTGTCGAATGTCGAGAATGATACCCTTGGCCGTGCGGAGCTGGGGCAACATCGCTTTGAACTCGTCAACGATTTTTTCCTCGCCAAAGCTGTTCAGTTCGACATGAGCGATATTACCGGGGAGCATGGTTAGCCGCGATAGTTGTGATTTGGCCGGGCTGGTTCCGTCACCCAGCACCCACTTCGACCCGTCGCGTTCGCGTTGGGAGAATAGCCGGGAGTTGAATGAAATCGTCTGCCCTTTGGGGGTGCGGAATGTCATCGGGTAACTCGTCGTCGTGTCAGTGGTAGCACGCCAAAATTGCATCAGGGCCGTATTCCATTTTTGCTGTTCGGTCGATGAGGCGATGTAAGGAAAGACCTCTTTATCCAGGTACTGCTGTACCGGCTGGCCCTTTACCGTGAGCAGTTCGGAACCAACCGGCACGCTGTCCGACAATCCGTTCAGCACCCGCGTCACGTACGGTTTCTGGTCGATCATTACGAAGCGCAACGGCACATACGTTGAATACCCGTAGAGTGACCAAGGCGCGTTGATGTTGGTGTGTCCGTCTTTGAGTAAAGCGCAAAACCGTTCGAGGGTTCGGTAGTATTCATACGTGGTTTGGGTCGCTAACACCTGCGGAATAAACGCTTGGTACGTACTGTCCCAGTTGATGTTCGTTTTGTCGAAGTAAGCAAAGTTGTAGCTCGCTTCGGACCAGAATTTCGACAGGCCCGCGATTTTCTCCGCATCGGACAAATTGACGCTACGGTCTTGGGCGCGAAGGAATTGGCTCGTTAGAATAAGCAACGAAGTAAGCAGCAGTGTTTGTACGATTTTCATGGTAGATGGGGTTATAAAAACAGGTTATCGGGCACGGCCTTCCTCTTCCGCACTTCCCGAGTTTCGGTTGTTGCGGTTGAAAGTAGACCGGCCAAAAGTATACGTGAAGCGAAGGGTTAGTTGGCGGCTGTTGCGCTTCTGCAAAGTCCAGACGTCCAGGTTGGCGAACTGGCCATAGAATAGCTCCCGGTACGTGTTAAGCAGGTCGTTCGCATTGATTTGCAGGTTACCCCGCCCTTTCAGCACCGACTTTTGCAAACCCAGCGAAAGGGTGCCGTTGGAGGCTACCGTGTAGATATAGCTGGCACTGGGCGAACTGTAATAGTAACTCAAGTCCAGGTTGTATCCCTTCCCCAGCGTAAATGTATGACGACCATCGAGGTAATAACTCCAGGCCTGCGTGTTAATCAGCCCGCCCGTTGGGTACGCTGATTGCGTTTGCGCGTATTGCAGCTGGGCATAGTGCTGCGTTTTCCACCATTTTGTTAGGGCGTGCGTCACCGCCACGTCAAACCAGGCTCTCCGCTGGGTATCCAGATTAACCCGAGTGTAGCGGACAATCTTCGTCTGGTCGTCCTGAATTGGCAGTTGCACGAATACATCTTTGTCGAGGGTATAGTTTAGGCTAAACGTAACGTCGCGGTGCGTGTACGTCAAATCAAGTGTATTGTTGGTTACGGGCAGCAAGAACGGGTTTCCTTCGGTGTACATGTACGGGTCGACGTAGAGCGTAAACGGGTTCAGCTCCCAAAACGCCGGCCGACGCATTTTCCGGGAAAAGCCGGCCGATACCATGTCGGTTTCACTTAATTTCTGTTGCACCTTCACACTTGGTAACCAGCGGAAATACGACCGGTCCACGCTATTATTCAAGGTCAGCGAATTGCCCACCGAGCGGGTGTTTTCGACGCGTAAACCCGCTTGCAGTTGCGTGTTACCCCATTCCTGGCTTAGTTGCGCATAGGCCGCCGTGATTTTTTCGTCGTACAGAAAGTGGTTGCTGCGCGAAGGGTCGAACACGAAGCCCTCAGCGGCTAAGGTATCATAACGGAGGTCGCTGTCGGTGGTGGTCCAGGTCAGTTTGGTACCAGCCTCGAACTTACCCATTTTACCGAACGGGTGACTATAATCGGCGCGGAACGACCGAATACGAATCGTACTGGGAAACTGGCCTCTCATCACCATCGGAGACCGCTGAGCGATACCCTCAAACGACCGGTAATCGTTGCGAAAGTCTTGCCCTTTCTGCGTATTGTAGGAGGCATAGTCCAGAAAAACCGTCAGTTCATCCCCTCTTTCGTTGAGCTTACCTTTGTAATTGAGGTCAATCGCAACGCTTTGATTACGCGACTGATTGACATTGAGGGTTTGTAGCAACACTGTGTTCACCCTTTCGTTGGCGTAATCCGTTTGTTGGTTGAGGTTCGTTAGCTGATCGGTGCTGGCCGTAGCATTGCCTTTGACCAACACCCCGAATTGATGACTAGCGTTAGCCGTCAAATCAGCCGAAAACTGGTACGTGAGTGGTTTCGAGGTCCACTTGTACAGTTGGTCGTTGTTAAATTCCGTGCGTCCGGTTGATGACTGCACCACCCGGCGACCTAGTCCCAGCAGGTAATCATTCGAAAGGCTATAGCCGACCCGCCCATAATAAGCCCACTGCTTGGTTTTGTAGGTCGCACTGCCCCCCACTTCGCCCCCGGTATAGCGTTGATTCTGCCGATAACCACTGTACAGACTGCCTTTCCAACCCAAGGCTTTGTCCCGTTTCAGTTTGATGTTGATCACCGCCCGCGTCTCCCCGTCGAACTGAGCCGATGCATTGGTAATGACTTCCACCTGGTCAATATCGGAGGCCGCCAGGCCCCGCAGTTCGTCCGCCGTCAGCGGCAATTGCTTACCGTCGATGTACACCACCGGCGTATACTGCCCTTTAACGGAAATAGCGCCATCCTGATTGACTAGCAGACCCGGTGCGCGTCGTAACACATCGAGCGCATTGGTGGCGGTTTTGAAAAACGAGTTGGTTACGTTGAGCACCAGTTTCCCCATTGACTGCTCCACCACGGGGCGTTCGCCTTTGACGATTATTTCACCCAGATTCTTACTTTCCGCAGTTAGACGAATCGACCCTACATCCATAACGGACTCATGACTCGATACCATGATGAACTGACTCGTGAAGGACGCAAATCCCAGTGCCGTAATCCGCAGCCGATACGCTCCCAGAGGCAAACTATTGATAGCGAAGCGGCCTGTCGTATCAGTCAGCCCACCCTTTACCATTGACGAATCAGCCGCCGACAAGACCAAGGCTGTTGCGTATTCAACGGGTTTTTGGTTACCGTCTGTAACACGTCCTTTCAGTTCGCCCAGTTGTCCAAAACTAGTGAAACAGGCGGACAAGAAACCGGTGAGTATAACGAATGTCTTCATGATCTGTGCGTGGACTATTTCCATGCTTTATCCAGACCAATGGGCGTGCCAACCGCATAACTACCTAATAGTAAGTATTTTATTTTTTTTGCTCTCTGAAAACTGTTCGAAAACGAACAGTTGTTGTTCGTAATTGAGCAAGTATATTCTGGCCCTTTATGCCGGATTCTCAGCCATTATTCCGTTCGCAACGCCTGGGCAGGATTGGCCAGCGCGATCCGGAGGGTGTGAAAACCGATAGTCAGCAACGTAGTCAGCGAGACCAATACCAGACCCGTGAACAACAGATCGGGCGTTAGCGGGATACTGGTTGCGTAGTGATTCAGCCATCGATGCATCAGCCACCAAACTACCGGAGCGGCCAGAGCAAACGCTACTGCAAGCAGGTAAATAAACTCCCGCAGAAAGAGCCAGACAATAGCGCCTTCAGAAGCACCCAGTGCTTTTCGAATCGCAATTTCCCGCGTACGGCGGCTGGTCAGGAAAACAATTAATCCTAACAGGCCTACCGAGCCGATGGCAATCGCTACCCCGGCAGCCAGCTGTACAAAACGGAGTTGCTCGGCCTCTTCGGCGTAAAAATCGCTAATCACCACATCCAGATGCAATTCGCCGTAAACAGCCGCAGGGAAATAGCGGTTCCAGATGGTCTGCACGCGGGCCAACGTTGCCGCTTGATGGGCCGGTTTCAGATGCAGGTGGCAACTGCTATAATTACCTCGGCTGGTGTAGAGCACCATCGGCTGTACGGGTTTTTTGAAGCTGGCCTGTCGCCAGTCCTGCACAACGCCCAAAATAGGTTTAACAATTTCCGGGGTATAGGGTATCGTTAACGTGCGACCGATCACCTCTGCTGGTGCGGTAAATCCCAGCATGTGAAGGGCGGTTTCGTTGATCAAAAATCCAGTCGTGGTATCCCTATCGGGTAAGGGACGACCCGCCACCAATGGTATGTTATAGAACCCCATATACGATGAATCAACGGGGAAGGTAATCATCTGGAAGGGTTCTACCTGAGGGCGGTTAGCAAACCGTACATAATAAGTGTTAGTGATGCCACCAACAGGCGCATTGTCGCTAAAACTAACGGCCTCCACCCCAGGTATGCGTAGTAAATCCCGTTTAAAACTGCTTAAGTCAGTCGCAAGTGGCATCTGCACGGGTATGGACACCCGATTGCTAGCATTGAACCCTGAATTAGCCCGGAGCCAAAACGTCAGTTGACGGCTCATCACGACTACCGCTATGGTGAACCCCATGTTGATGGCTAACTGCCCCACCACTAGCAGCCGACGTAACGATAATCCCCGAATTTGCTGCTGTATGGCCTGCCCCTTGAGTACCAACGCCGGCCTGAACCCCGCTAGCACCAGACCGGGATACGTGCCAGCGCCAATGGTAGCGAGGCCCACCAGGCTCAGCAGAAACGCCCAGGTGTGCACACTCATGGTAAACGGTACGGGCGTTTGGGTCCATTTTCGAAGTACGGGAAGGAATGTGTAAGCCAGCACGATGGCCACCCCCGCAGCCAGGCTCGTAATCAAGCCCGTTTCGACGAGGAACTGCCAGAAAACCCGTCGGCGGGTCGCTCCGATTACCCGTCGAACACCAATTTCGCGTCCGCGTCGTAACGACTGCGCCGTGGCCATGTTGATGAAATTCACGCAGGCGGTCAGCAGCAACAGCCCCCCAATAACGCCGAGCACGATCAGCACGTCCCGGCGAATACCTGTGTAATAGTTGGGGATTGTGTGCTGGTCAAGCAGGGGTACTACCCGGTACTGATAGGTGTCCAGTGTAGCCGGGCTCCGCTGGCGGTGAAAGGCGTAGAGCGCACGTTCAAACCGATCAAGAGCAGAAGCGGTTGGCAGCAATACCCAGCACTGCGTCTGCGAGCTCACCCCCTCCCATTGATCCAATGGGGTTCCGTTGTGGGCATAATAATTCAACGTGGGGTACGAGACAAACAACTCGAACGGTTGATCGGTATTGTTGGGAATGTCGGCTAGGAGGCCGGTAACCGTCAGCTCCAGCCGATTGTTCATGCACAGCCGACGCCCGATGGGGCTTGCCTTCCCAAAGTATTTGCGCGCCAATCGTTGCGTGAGCACGGCCGTAAAGGGTTTCTTCAAAGCGGAGTTAGGCGATCCGATCAGCCATTTATAATCCAGGATGCCAAACAGATCAGGCTCGGCGTAGGCCATCGTCGAGGCTTCCATAAACTTGGCCCCTAGTCGACCGTTGGGCTCCTGCACCTGAATCGGTCGGTGTTGCTGCCCAATGACCATCGCTACGGCGTTAAGCCAGGGCATATCCTGCCGCAACGCGGGGCCAATCGGTGTGGCAATACCCGACGAGTAGGTCGTGGCCCCCTGATGAACTTCCGTTACGAGCCGTACGATGCGCTCCGCCTTCTGGTGATACCGGTCGACGCTCACGTGAAAGCGGATGTACCAGAACAGCAATAGACAACTGCCGATGGCCAAGGCCAGGCTCAAGGCATTCAGCGCTACGTAGGCCGGGTGCCGAATGAGTGTATTGACCCCGTTGCGGAGTGCATTGTATAGCCTCATACCTTTATTTCTCCGTCGACCATTGGCACAATCCGATGGGCATACAGCGCGTCCAGTTCCGAATGCGTCACCATAACGACCGTGGTTCCCGCTTCGTTAATATCGGTTAACAGGCGCATAACGGCCTCCCGATTGGCCGAATCCAGGTTGCCCGTGGGTTCGTCGGCCAGCATCAACGGCGGGTTATTGACCAGGGCACGGGCAATAGCGGCCCGTTGCTGCTGCCCCCCCGACAACTGTGCCGGGCGGTGGTACCGTCGATGCATAAGTTTAAACTGATCCAACAAGGTGGTCACGCGTTCGTGCCGGAGGGCCGCCCCCACACCCCCATACACCAGGGGTAATTCTACATTTTCATAAATGCTTAGTTCGCTGATCAGGTTGAATTGCTGGAACACAAACCCCATATGCTCATGTCGAAACAAGTCCCGTTGCCGCTCAGAAAAGTGAGTCACATCAGTTGGCCCGAACCGGTACTGTCCTGCGTCTACCTCATCCAGCAAGCCCAAAATATTCAGCAGCGTCGATTTGCCGCATCCTGAAGGCCCCATAATGGCCACGAACTCGCCCGCCTGGACTTGTAACGACAGGTTGGTAATGACGGGCGTAACGAGCGCACCGGTCCGGTAGTTTTTCTGAATATGGCGGAGTTCAATCACGGAGTCCTAGGGCTACATCGCTGGATTGCGTATCTTTCCCCTCAAATATAGTTCTTTCGGTCAATGACCCAACACGACCGTTTTTCCCTTTCATGCCTACTCAATTGCTCAAAAAAGCCACGGTGCTGCTGGTTGACGACGACGCGGATGTGCTGACTTCGATGGCCATGCTGCTGCGTACCGAAACGAAGGCGGTCCGTACCGAAAAGAACCCCGAACGACTACCGGCACTGCTGCGGAAAGAGCGATTCGATCTCGTTCTGCTCGATATGAACTACCAAAGTTCGGTCAACACCGGCAACGAAGGCTTGTATTGGCTCCAACAGGTCCGCAAGCTTTCGCCCACGTCGGCGGTGCTGCTTATTACCGCTTACGCCGACATTGACCTGGCGGTTCGGGGGTTGAAAGACGGTGCTTCCGACTTCCTGGTCAAACCCTGGCGAAATAATAAACTACTCGCTTCGCTGGAGGAAGCCCTGACCCGACGTCAGTCGGCGGATACGCCACCCA
This sequence comes from Spirosoma endbachense, assembly GCF_010233585.1. Lineage (NCBI taxonomy): Bacteria > Pseudomonadati > Bacteroidota > Cytophagia > Cytophagales > Cytophagaceae > Spirosoma > Spirosoma endbachense. The sequence continues at coordinate 1,498,698 of NZ_CP045997.1, read as the reverse complement.
GGCAGGCTTTCCAGGTGGATGCATTGCCCCTGCTGGGTGAATCTGAAGCGATGCAGGGGCTGCGGTACAAGATTGAAAAAATTTCTCCGACTGACGCGAACGTGTTAATTTTAGGGGAAAATGGTACGGGTAAAGATGTGGTTGCCCGGCTGATTCACGCCCAGTCAGCCCGATCTGCAGAACCGTTCGTCGCGGTTGATTTGGGAGCGCTGACGGGAAGTCTATTCGAGTCGGAATTGTTTGGGCACGTGAAAGGCGCCTTTACCGATGCCCAGCAGGATCGCATCGGGCGGTTCGAAGCCGCGCAGGGTGGCACGCTGTTTCTGGATGAAATTGGCAACCTCCCTCTTGGGCAGCAAACCAAGTTATTGACCGCCCTGCAAAACCGTCATATTACACGGTTGGGCAGTCATACGCCGATTGCCGTCGATGTTCGAATAGTGTCGGCCACGAACGCCCCACTTTATCAGTTAGTACAAACCAACCAATTTCGGAAAGATTTAATTTATCGGCTCAATACGATCGAGTTAACGCTACCCCCCTTGCGCGAGCGGGGTAACGACATCCGGCTATTAGCAGCTCATTTCCTGGCACACTATGCTGAAAAATACGGTAAGCCTACACCAAAGCTGGAAGGTCGTGCTCTGGCGCGACTGCAAGACTACGGGTTTCCGGGCAATGTTCGGGAGTTACAGCACACCTTGGAGCGAGCCGTCATCATGACCGAATCCGACACGCTACGTCCCGAGGATTTACTCTTCTCCCCTATCGAGACAGCACTGTCCACCGGTCCGGAAACGACGCGGCTGGCGGAACTGGAAAAAGGCACAATTCAGAAAGTCGTTGACAAACACCACGGCAATATTACCAAAGCCGCCAAGGAACTCGGTATTACCCGGATGGCACTCTACCGGCGGCTTGGCAAATACGATTTATGAACACTTCCTACGAACTGGGCCTTCCCCTCCGCGCCGGACTGCTGTTGCTCACGATGACTGGGCTGGCCTACGCACTGTTGACGCAGCAGGCCGTCTACTGGATTTCGGGTACGCTGGTGGTGGTTGGGCAGGTGTGGACGTTGATTCGGTACCTTAATCGCCAGAATCGGGAATTGACTGACTTTCTGGAAGCGTTGCGCTACCACGATTTTTCGAGCAATCTCAACGCGGTCCATGCACCCACGTCGGTACGCCAGGCACGGCAGTTATTGAATCAGATTAGTCAGACATTCAGCACGTTATCCCGCGAGAAAGAGGCTCAGCATTTGTATTTGCAAAACGTGCTGGCGCTGGTTAATACGGGTATTCTTTCGTTTCGGGAAGACGACCAGACTATAGGCTGGATGAACGAGTCGCTGAAACGCCTACTTCAGGTGCCCTACGTGAAGACGCTGGATGGCTTTCGCAAACGCAACGAACAGCTGTATGGCCACCTCATTAGCCTCCGGCCCGGCGAAAACCGTGTGGTAAAAGTAAGTGGGCGGGCCATATTGCTCTCGGCAACGGCGTTTACGGATGATGCTGGTCGGTCGAGACTCATAGCCTTTCAGCCGGTGGGCGAAGCGTTGGACGAAAACGAAGATCAGGCCTACCAGAAAATCCTGCGCGTTCTCAACCACGAGATCATGAACTCGGTGGCACCTATTGCTTCGCTCGCGGATACGCTGCAAAAACGCCTGGCCTCCGGAACCATACCAACGGCCGAGATCAGCACGGGGATCACCGTCATTCGCAACCGAAGCGAGGGCCTGTTGCAATTTGCCCAAACCTACCGCAGCCTAAGCAAATTCTCGGCAGGCTCGTTCCGAGCGGTCCGCGTCATTGATCTGTTCGAGTCCGTATTGACCTTGCTTGAGCCTACGCTGGAACAGCGCGGTATCGAGCCGGATGTCATTGTCGCCCCTACAGATTTGACGATTCGGGCTGACCCACCACTCGTTGAGCAAGTGCTCATCAACCTGTTGACCAACGCCATGGATGCCTTGCACGATTGGCCAAATCCGACGCTTGCCCTATCGGCTTCCCTCAACAATGAGGGCCGGCCGGTACTCGCCGTCACGGACAATGGTGTGGGGATTTCAACGGAACTCCTGGATGAGGTCTTTGTTCCGTTTTTCACCACAAAAAAGAAAGGGAATGGCATTGGCCTAAGCTTATCGCGACAGATCATGCATCTGCACCGGGGTAGTATCCACGTGCAATCCATAGTAGGGCATGGCAGTACGTTTAGCTTAGTATTCCCAATGGAATAACACCCGATGCATGGATAATTCTATTTTAAGATTTACGATCAGCTAAGTAATTTATACAGTAAATCCCATTTTTAATCTGATTAATCACCCCGAACATATATAGTCACCGACGATAGTCAGTTGCGCGATAATGCCCCTTTCCCCGAGTCAATCTTACCCGACTAACACAGAAAAGTATTCTAAAGTTATTTACTCGGGACTAGGTCGGATTGGAGGTGTTCAACTGGTGATCACGTCCTCAATCAGCCCAGCAATTGGTAGATTAACGGCTTTCATGCTTAATCAGGACGCGATTTCAACGGCCATGTAACAAGGGTTCAATTATTAAAAAACGGATCTATTTGTTAGGAGTTGACAGCATTCTATTGACTAGCTAAACGGACTGAACTCAAGTCTGATCAGATGCCATTCTATTCTACTATAGGCATTCATTTATCTTGGAACAACGTGTTATAACAGGCAGCAATTTCCAATTTATTAATCACAAAATGGTATTATCCCACTAATGGAGCCGAAGAAAATCCAAACATCAGCTTTGCTGAGAATTGTACTTTTCGCATATAACACTCAAAAAATGCAACCTTTTCGTAAACGCTTTCAGGTATAGTAACTGAACGGTATTCTATCACTGTAAATCATGAAAAGCGTTCATCGGTCTAAGGGTTTTGCTGGGCGAAAAGGATTAATCAACTAGTTGTACTTAAATAATAAGTTACCGTTATAAGTTGTCAAAAATCTAAATTATAAAAATAGTGTCTTTTTAAGACTTGACATTAGTCCAAATTCCTTTTAGCGGATTTATTATTGTTTACTCGACACTACGCCAGGAGCATTAAACTTATGCCCAGTTAATGATAGCAAGTTCGATTCTAGCCGGTCAAAAAGTATAGACATCCATGGTTAATGATTTTGAGTCTTCTATCCATAAATTAATCCGATGAACTTTAGGCTTTCTAGTGCCGAACTAAGTCAAGGATAATCCTCCCGAAATTGACTCGTTACATACCATATTTCAGGCCCTCAAAATAAACTGACTCGGCAATGAAGAAGGGGACGGTATATATCGTTGACCAATCATAATGGGTTAATAGCTGCCGTAAGTCCTGGCTGACCGATTGAATTAAATTTTTATCATCCGACAGAACGATAACCCAGGCCGCAAACAGGGGTTCGGTCATGTAATCGAATTCGTACCGGTTTCTGGGCGACAATTTATATCCCTCTTCAACCTGTTCCAGGCCCAATTTCCGAGCCTCCCAACAATCGGTTTGAGGCCGCCAGTAGGCATTAAAAAGGCGCCAGTTTATCTCATAGGTAAAAGCATTGGCATTGCTGAACGTAGTGTAGAGCCGCATATGGGCGATTGCTTTGCGGCCATTGTTCAGTTGGGCTTTCTGGTACGCAGCTTTGATTGTTGAATCGGTTTCCAGCTGAACCAGCTCGTGGAGGGCGGCCTGCGAACTGGCTGATAGCCAAAAGTTAAACTTATTATCGCCTGGGACTCCATAGGCAATTCCGTTGGCAAGAAGATCAATTCGTTTAGCTGATTCACCGGTTGGAATTTCTGCCAGGCTTACGTTATAGCTATCCAGCCAAACCTGCTTCCCGGTCAGTTCATAGGCAATACGGGTTACAAACGGTATACGAACCAGATGTTTGTTGCCGGCTTTCGAAAACGAACCGTAATACCCAAATTCAATTGGATCGCACGGAATGTTCCAGTTGTAGGTTTGAAGGGCGGTTGCCTTATCGACGATCAGCTTTGTAATAGCGTCGGATTCTTTTTTGTCGGGGATTCCACTGTTCAGGTATTTCCACAGGCCATAAAACCAGGGAAATGTCTGATCATCCGAACTGGCGGGATAATAGGTCTTTCCATCAGGAAGGATATTCCGGGCAATAAACCCCGGGACCTGGCTGACGGTTGCCAGCTTGATCAACGCGTTGGCTACATTCCGGGCTTCGGATGCCGTCTGTTTTGTTCGTAATTTTTTCCACCGTTCACATAAACCATCCAGATAAATGCCATTATAGAAGGCCCCATCTTCGATGACTGTCGTATAGCTCAAGCCATTGGGAAGCCGCTTTTTTACTTCTTCAGCGGTCGGAATATGCACCGTTCCCTGCTTGTTCGTATAGTCATACAAAATAGTAAATTGAGGATTGACAAATCGTCGCCATATTTCCTGATGCGCTTTTTCAATCGACTGCCAAAGTGAGTCAGGCTGTTGACGCGTGTTAGCCACCACGATGGGCTGCGGTGCCAGAAAGGTAATTACTAGATAAAGGGCAATTCGGCGGGAGGTCGAGTGCCGATACGGCCTGATAGCGAAGTTCATAAATGATGTCAGGAAGGAAAAAGGGGTTGAACAATCAAATTCAAATCGAGTCGCTTAGTAGCCTGGATTTTGATCTCTTGCCGGATTAAGCGCCTGATTATAGTTCAACTCAGAGACTGGAATTGGCCACAGGTAATGTTTTTCGGCAATGGTTTTTCCTTTTGCTGCCAGAATAATGTCGGCAGCTTTACCCGTTCGTTTCAACTCCAGCCAGCGTTTGCCTTCGTATTGAAACTCATAGCCACGCTCTTTTATGATCAGATCGAGAAAAGAAGCTGCGGTATACTCCGTGAGTTTAAAATCAATCGCAGAAGGAGTTGTCGGATTTTGCCCATAGGCCCGGCGGTGTACCTGATTCAGGGCTTCTAGCGCGGTTGCCGTCGGGCCATTTCCGGCCCGACTGGCCGCTTCGGCGTAGATCAATAACACATCCGCGTAGCGATACATGGTGAAATCGTTCCCGGCTCCGTCGGCACTGATGGCCAGCGGGTCAATCAATCGCTTGCTCATCAGGGAGGTAGACCCGCGATTGATATTCCACGAAAACCACAGCCCTTTTCGAAGATCTTTACCGTCCCAGCTCAGTTGAAATGGCATGGTCACATCGCTGTAGTGGGCCGTAAAACCACCCGCGCCGTGTAGTTTGGTCCCTAAATCGTTGACAAACATCGCCCAGTTATAGCCCTGACCGGTTTGCCGGATGTATTTCAGATAAAAAACTTCTTCGGACGTAGACAGTACATCGGGGCCGAAGAGTTTCTGTAGATCATCCGTTGAGGCAATCGGAACCAGCGCATACTGTTTCGACTGAATCACTTCATCGGCTTTATCCCGCGCTTCGGCAAATTTGCCTAGCTGTAGGTATACATCGGCCAGCAGCGTCTTAGCCGCCCATTTGGTGGGCCTACCGATATTGGCTGGTTTGTCGGGAAGCGTTGTTTCGGCCTCTGTTAAGTCTGCCAGGATCAAACTATACACCTCGTCAACAGAGCCTCTTTTCAGATCACGGTCTTTCATATTGACCTCGGTTCGCAGGGGTACTCCCCCCCAGTTTCTGACCAGAAAGAAATAAGTTAAAGCCCGCAAAAACCTGGCTTCACCAACGTAACGGGTCCTATTGGTCGTACTGATGGCACTCCCCAGTGGGGCATTCTGAATCACCAGATTGGCATTACGGATGGACAGGTAAAACAGATCCCACATCTGGCCTACCCGGGTAATATTGGCGGAGTTAAGGCCCTGAAAATCATTCAGCACGGCATAGCTTCCATTCCCATACACATAATCTGTGTAGGATTCCACCTGAGCGGGATAAAGACCGCCCAGGCAGTTATTATTCCGTAATGGCGAATAGATGGCATTTACGGCCGCTTCTACTTCCGAAGCCGTATTATAAAACGTTTCAACGGCTAATGATTTAGGCGCTTCTTCGAGTGACTCCTGACAGGACGAACACAAAAACAGGAGCAGTGCGGCCGGGAAAGTGTAGTAACTATGACTTGTAAAAAGACCCTGAAAAACAGCGGGTAAGGATATAATTTTCATGGATTTATCGTTTAGTAGCCTGATGTTAAAATCCGGCGCGAAGGCCAACCGTAATGGCTTTGGCAGTGGGGTAGCTGAAATAATCGAAGCCCTGCGCGGTGGAGTTTGCGCCCCCGTTCGAGTTTACTTCGGGGTCCCACCAGGAATACTTGGTCAGCGTGAGTAAATTTTGCCCGCTGGCATAGATCTGAAGGCTCTGAACCCAGCTTAGTCCCAGTTTTCGGGTAGGAATGGTATAGCCAATCTGGATATTTTTCAGCCGCATATACGATCCAGGTTCAATCCACCGATTCGATACGTTGCCGGATACGGACCGGCTTATAATGGGATACTTGGCCGTTGTATTGGTGGGTGTCCAGTGATTTAGGTAAACTTCACGGGGCATGTTCAGGGCGTTGCCGTAATCAATGGTATTATTGATCGAGCTACTATTGAATAGATCATTTCCCTGCACACCCTGTAGAAAAAAACTCAGGTCGAAATGCCGGTAGGAAAGCGTTGAATTGACCCCATAAATGAAGCCTGGATTAGGATCGCCAATGTAGGTTTTGTCTTTGATGGTAATCCCGCCGTCGCCGTCCAGATCCTTGTATTTTATCTTTCCTTTATCATCGTATCCATCTTCCAGATAGCCCCAGAACTGGCCAATGGGCCGTCCTTCACGCAGAATATTGGCCACATCATTGACGATCGTTACGGCCACCGTTCCGCCCAAGACATCCTGACCATTGTAGAGTTTAACGACTTTGTTCCGATTGAATGAAATGTTCGCGTTAACATCCCATTTCAGGCTACCGGTCAGGATTTTAGCATCAATCCCTACTTCAATTCCTTTATTCTGAACCTGGCCTATGTTCTGAATGGTGGTTGTAAACCCTAATGAGGCTGGCAACTGAACCGTATTGAGCAGATCCCGGGTGTTTTTGACGTAGTAATCGGCTGTTAGATTAATGCGGTTTTGCAACAGGCCAATATCTACCCCAATATCCATTTGCTCGGTCGTTTCCCATTTCAAATTGCCGGGTAGGCGCGTGCCGGGCGCGTAGAACGTGTAGAGTGCATTATCGAAAACTGTTTTTCCAGACCCTAACTGATTGAGGGTTGCATACGCATCAATGGCCTGACTACCCGTCATACCCCAACCGGCTCGTAGTTTCAGATCAGAAATGAAGGAGACTGACTTAAAAAAGTCCTCGTTTGACACGCGCCAGGCTAGCGCGGTTGAGGGAAAATACCCCCACTTATTGCCCGTACTGTATTTCGATGATCCGTCCGTTCGGAAACTAATCGTAGCCAGGTATTTATTGTTGAACGCATAATTGACACGCCCCAGGTAGGAAACCAGGGACGATTCGGCATAGCTTGACGAAGGGATGCCGGGTGTAGTGGCCGAACCCATATCGTAGGTCTGGCTGGCATCACTAATAAACCCCGTTCCACTAGCGCCCAGCGAGGTGGTTAAAAATTTTTGATAGGTGAACCCTGCCACCGCTGCCAGCGAATGCTTTTGATGGAGCGTTTTGGTATACGAAATCGTATTTTCGCTGAGCAGGCTGGTAAACTGGCTGGTGCCAACACTGGCACTCCCCTGCGAACTGACAAAGTTTCGGGTTGTGTAGGCGTCATTACGTTCATCTGTATTTTCAATGCCGCCCGCAATCCGAATACTGAGCCCTTCGAGCGGTTTATATTCCAGCGCGGCATTCGTTAAAACCCGGTTCGACTTCACCCGATCGGTTTGTTCATGGATGAAGGTCAGTGGATTTTGCGACGCGCTGGGTGGGTTTTCCAGAATAAAAATTCGGTAGGTGCCGTCATCCTTATAAGGCGTAAGCGTAGGCGGAGCGGAAAGAATGGAGGAGATCAGCGTATTTCCCCGACCACCACCACCGCTGTTTTTTCGATCAGACTGAATCCGAGTGAGCGTACTGGACAGGCTCAGGCTAACTTTTTTACTGATTTCATGACTAAGATTGGCCCGTAATGAATACCGGTTAAAATTGCTCCCAATGATAATGCCATCCTGGCCAAACGCGCTTCCCGACACAGAAAACTGTGTTTTTTCGGTTCCTCCCGAAACGGTCAGCGTGGCCGTCTTCATCGGGGCTTGCCGAAAAATAAGCGACTGCCAGTCGACTCCTTTTCCCAGCGCATCGATCTGCGCCTGGGTGAAATACGGCTTCTCTTTATCGTTGACGGTCTGCTCATTATACAGAAGCGCGTACTCCTGGGCATTCATCAAGTCCAGCTTCTTTCGCAGGGATTGCGAGCTATAGCTGGATTCAAAATCCACGCGTGTTTTGCCCGCTTTCCCTCGTTTTGTAGTAATAATCACGACGCCGTTGGCACCTCGGGACCCATAAATGGCCGTTGCTGAAGCATCTTTTAAAATCTCAATGTTTTCAATGTCCGCATTATTCAGCACCGTAGGGTTGCTACCCGACAGCGGGAAACCATCCACTACGTACAGCGGTTCATTGCTGCCCTGGACCGAGTTGGTTCCCCGGATTCGTACACTGACCGGCGCACCGGGCGCTCCGGTATTTTGCAGCACCTGCACGCCAGCCGCCCGACCCGATAAGGCCTGTAAGACATTTGTGGTAGGGTAAGCATTCAGGTCTTTGGCTTTGACCTGGGTCAGTGAACCAGTCAGATCACTTTTTTTGACGGTTCCATACCCGACGACCACCACTTCGTCCAGGGACTTTTGGTCAGGCATAAGCTGCAAATCGATACGGCTGCGATTGCCAAGCGCCAGTTCCTGATTCAGATACCCAACAAATGAAAATACCAGCGTAGTGGCCGTGCCATCACCCGTGGGAATTGATAGCCTGAATTTCCCTTCAGCATCCGTTGTGGTGCCGCGCGTTGTATTTTTAATGGACACGCTGACGCCCGGCATTCCGGCTCCTTTTTCATCGGTTACCCGGCCTGTCACCAGTCGATCATCCTGGCGCTCTACCGATTGACTAGGCGTTGTTGCCGATTGGGTAAGCTCGTTGCTGGTAGTAGAGGTAAGATCAACCGTAGTCGATTGCCGTTTTCGATCCGTATCGCCCGTCACGATAACGTAGTTATTTTTTACTTTCCGGTAATGCAGGCCGTGTGGTTGAAGTAAAGCGGTTAGACTGGCTTCGAGGGTGGCCTGTGGTTGAGTGGCCTGGGCCGATACATACAAATTGCGCAGGGCGCGCTCTTCAAACAGAATGTTGACGCGATAGCGAACCTTAAGCTGCTGAATGGCGTCCGTTAAGCGGTATGTTTCAGCCTGGCGGGCGATTGGTACGGTTGAGCTATTCTGGGCTAGTACCTGTGCCCTGGTAGGTAGTGGGCCTAGTGTCACTAAAGCAATAAGAAAAAGCGTCCACGATTGGCGTTCAGGACGAACAGGTAAAGGAGAGTGCATATAGATACAGGGTTATTGACCTACGTAGTGATACCGAACAGGCATATCGGGTGTCGCCTTGGCCGTTACTAGATAGATGCAGAACGCATTGGTTACCCTAATTGAAAAATGTAGTTTTTTGTGAAAAAATTTATAAAGTGCAAAAAGCACAAAAAAAGACAGGGATGTGGCCCTGTCTTGATACTAGATTAGTACTGCCTTACTGAATGGGCTGCGTGAGCGTAAAGCCGGTTGATGAATCGTTGATTTCCAGATTCATCATCAGTTTCAGCGCTTGCAGCAGATCGTCAGCCGTTTCAGCCTGGAACGTACCAGACACGGAGCGGTTCATCAATTCAGGCTGGAGAATTTGAACGGTCACGCCAAATGTATCGTGCAGTTGAACAACTATATCCTGTAAGGGTGTATCGTGAAAAACGAACTGGTGATCATGCCAGGTAACTTGAGTCGATACTTTATCTGCCTGCTGTTTGTGTAGTTTTTGCCCGATCGAAACGGTTACCAAATCGCCTGGTGTCAGCATCAGCGGCTGGTTTGACTGGGGCGTAGTCAGACTGATTCGCCCCGTTTTGAGCATAACCCGGGTGGTGTTGCGACGGCTGTTCACCACAAACACGGTCCCCAATACTTCAATAATCGTCTGATCGGGCGTATGTACCTGGAAGCGTTGCGCGTTGGCTTGGTGGGTTATTTGAAACTGCGCTTCGCCCGTTAGCCAGACCCGCCGTGTGCCCCAGCCAAAACCAAAGCGGGGGTAACGTAACGATGAATGGGCCCCCAATTCTACCGCTGATCCATCCGGCAACTGAATCGATTGAAGTTGGTGGAACCCGTTACTCCAGGTTTTGTAGTACCAGGACTCCGCCGATAGCCATAAGCCAACGACCAGCAGGATCGAAGCCGCTACAGCCAGCCATCCAGACGATTGTAGCCAACTGGTACGCTGGAGGGTGACTGGGGATTCCGTTAGCAAAGGGGCCGGATCGAAATGGCCTGATTTGGGCTCTTGAGCAGTCTGGTGCATGAACTGGGTAAACCGCTCACGAGCCCGATTCAGGTCGGGCTGAAACTGCGGATGCTGCCGTTCCCATTCATCCAGATACGTAAAATACAAGGTAGCTCCCTGCTCGGTCATTAGCCAGGACTCAATCTGTTGCCGTTCTAATGGCGTGGCCTGATGGGCAAAATAAGCAAAAAGGCTTGCTTTGGTTGGGTATGCTTGCGGCTCATTCATGGCAGTAGAACTTTACGAAAAAGGGCGAGGGCTTTCGTTACGTGCGCTTCGACGGTTTTTAACGAAATGTGTAGCTCATCGGCGATTTCCTGATTTTTGCGGCCTTCGAAGCGGCTCAGTAGAAACACCCGGCGAACGGGCGAACTCAGTGCATTGATGGTCACTTCGATCCGTTCATTGAGTTCATCGAATTGGATCTGGTCACTTGGTGAAGCGGGGTCAATTAATAAATCTGCCGGGATTAACTGATCTGTTGAGATCGTTTGTCCCGCTTCCCGTTGCAGGAATAGCAGGCAATTCTGACGAACAGCCCGGTAGAGGTAGGCCCGGTACGAATAATCGATACGTTCGTAGATCCTTTTTTGCCAAAAGGTCTGAAAAAGTTCGGCTACGATATCTTCCGCCAGCGCTTTATCATAAACGAACCGTACTGCCTGACTGCATAAGGGATGGTAATACCGGCGAAATAGCAAATCGCACCCCTGATATGCATCCGTCTGGAAAGCATGTCGAATCAATAATTCGTCGTCCGGTTTCGGCGGCACCGCACCCGCAACTGGATCCGGGTGGTGAGAAAAGTTATCGCCGGGTAAGTCAAAAGGAAGGCCAGGTGCCATGCATGAACATTGACGGTCTCTACAAAGCTTAAGATACAGAAAGGACGTCTAACCCTAATTGGCAGATCAAAAAAATAACAAAATGGTACGATTTGTCGGGTTGTTAAGCCTCGAATGAACAGGAGTTCTTATAAAAGTATATCTTTTTCCAGACCTATTTCGGCAGAAAGTCGGAGGACAATACGCCTGGAAACTCAACAAGCCAATCTAAGAAATATTAGATTTAAACGTGTTGATAGTTAGCTAATAAGTCAAAATTTACCCATTCTAGATTTTGTACTTTTCATAGTTAGCGTTCAGGAATGTCAACCCTTTCGTGAACGGTTTCAGGCATCGGAGCTGAAAGTTGCCCTATCATTGTAAGTCATGATAAGCGTTCATTGGGCCAAGCGTTTTCGTGGACGAATAAAATCTGTGGACTATTTGTACTTAAACAATAAGTGTCCAAGAATATATGTCAATTCTTCAATTGCTTAAATTGTTGTTATTTCAAGACATAGCCTTTTTATCGAACTGGATAACCGCGGATCAGCGAAACGGCACGGTACACCGCTGGATTGAGGGTGATCCCAATAAATCCACGCACTAGTTTAGCCACTTGAGCCAATTGTACTTTTTCTAGTTAAGTTGCACATTACTTCTTATGTTAAGGGATTAAAACAAAATTTAGCGTTGAATAAGGGCGAGCAAAACCACATCAAAACAGTTAGACGCTTCGACCTTGAATCAACCGAAAAATAATGGCAATCACAGCAATTACTAATAGAATGTGAATCAGCCCGCTACCCGCAATGCCCGCCCCTAAAATACCAAAAAAGCCTAAGAGCCAAATAATAATCAGCACCACAGCGATTGTATACAGAAGATTGCCCATACGTTTAGAATTTACTGGTGAAAATAGGTGTATTTTCCAGTAGAACTCTGCTCCTATGAGTATGTTATGAAATCTAATCGAACGGTAAATAGCTAGTGGTTTCTGTTCACAGCCCACCGGTTGCCTCCCCGTGCCGTTACCTCACAATGTTAGAACATAGCTCCCTTCCTCAGGTTTGTGTGTAACCAACTAGGTTTTCTGAGTTGGTTACACACAACAAAACCATCTAGTTTCATGACCAGTCAAACAGACAACACTAACTTAAACAGTTCATCGTTTACCGAATCATCAACAATGATGACAGCTATTTTTAACGATCGAGACGCGGCAGAGACCGCTTATGACGCGCTACTATCGCATGGCTTTTCGAAAGATGATGTGAACATCGTCATGACGGATGAAACCCGTAAACGGCATTTTGACGCTAGTGACTCGGATGATTCAGCATTAGGAGACAAAACGATGGAAGGAGCTGGCAAAGGGTCTGCTATTGGGGGTACAGTGGGAGCAGTAGCGGCTGCTATTGCCGCTATCGGTACGACATTGGCTTTGCCAGGATTGGGTTTACTGATTGCTGGTCCGCTGGCGGCTGGGTTAGCCGGTGCTGGAGCAGGTGGTTTAGCCGGTGGCTTGATCGGGGCTCTAGTGAATTCGGGTATTCCGGAAGAAACGGCGAAAGCGTATGAATCGGGTCTAAAAGGTGGTGGTATCGTCGTGGGAGTACATCCTCGGGATGAAGCGGATAAAGTGTATTTAACTCAGCAGGGCTTTCATTGAGGCCCAGCTTGTAAACGGGTGGGTACTCAGTTCTGAGTAGACTATATCAATAGTAAGTAAATCTTCTTGTATTTTACCTAGAAAGCAGCTATCTTATTAGATAAGCTGCTTTCTAGCTTTATTCCCTTTACATGTTCATAGTTATATAGCAAGACTTGAAAAAAGACCAGTAGCAATATGTAGGTCGCTATTGGTCTTTTAGTATTTTTTAGTGAGATGCCGGTCGAATGTTTACGGTTATGAAGCCGATCGTTTGATCAAGTCAAGCCTGGTTTGTGCTTGCTCATTTAATTGAGTTAACCGCAACGTATGACTGACCAACTTAGCACAAATCTTTTTCGTAGCAGACGCCTGGAGACGATCGACTTGATCTATATCTTGACTTAGCTTTGCTAACTCCGTTTCCATGCTACGAGTCAGTTTGGTCAATTGACTCATTGGGCACTGACCCCTATAGGTCGTCTTACCTATGCTCAACTCTGGTTCCAGTGCCCGCTGGCTTATACAGGTGATTAATTGGTGATAATAGGCGTGGAGTTTGGTAATTGCTTCAAGCCAGTGAGCTACTATATAGTCAGACTTAGCTGTATCTAATACAGGTTCCTGGTTTACCAATGCTGAAGTCTTCATATAGACATTTATTTAACTTTTAGATGACAAATAGCCCTTAAAGTCAAACAAAATAGTTAAATAATTCTAATTTTATATAGCTATTTATTATTTGGTATGCATGCATACTAATTATTTATTTATTTAGATTATTGGGGTGATATGTAAAAAGTACAAACTCAGTATGGTAGCATAAGTCTTAGCGTTTTGTACTTTATTAAGTATTGCCGTTTGAAAAGGGAAGAGCTTAACCCTGTATACAAACAGCTTTTTATATCCCTGCCAACACCTGTTGATCCTGCTTAATCGCTTTTTTCAAGTTGGCCGACTCAATAAACCAACCCGCAATTAATACCACAAGGGCAATGGTGAATACAAACAAATTAGCGTCGATTATGCCCATAATGGGTGGTACACCATTCGGATCAGCTAACGTACCGTTATAGAGCGAGCGTACTAAAACGTTGATCTCAAATGCACCTAACACCGACAGGCCAAGCAGTCCAGACATTTTAGTAGAAAATTGGCGGTTTTTAGGCTCTACCCAAAGCAGATACAGACTAATCAGGGCTATGTAAGCCATTGTAAGCACCTGCCAGACTACATGGAAACGAGCATGACCTATCCAAAGTGGATTGGTAGCATGGGTTGGGCCAAAATCGACAAGTGGCGGAATAAATCCATACATGCAAGTAGCAATGGTCATCAAAATTCGACCGACGTTGTTCTTAGCCATAGATATAAGCGGTATATTAGGAACGTGAATGAATACTATTTTTCCACTGACTATCAGATACTTAACATTAACAAAATTATATTATTTACAGTAGTTTAGCGAAAATACTTTAGATTATTTTTGCCTTACTTCCGAAGTATATGAACTGTTATATAAGTGACGATTATTTTATGTCTAGCAGGAGAGTAAAGTGCACATACTAACTTAATTTACAACTTAATCATGAATTCGTTTCTTCTTTAACTTCAGCTAGAAAGTGGGTTAATTTACCGTCTTTGTTATGTAAAGGCTCAATCGCAAGACGGCACATATAAGCTTGACCATTTTTACGATAATTCACTAGGTCAACTTGCACGGCTTGTGCTTGTCGAATGGAGTTACCTATATGACGTGTTACGAGTGGATCCGTATCGGGGCCCTGAAGTAACTTGGGTGTTTGACCGATCACTTCCTGGGACCCATAGCCTGTCATGCTCAAGATATTATGGCTTGTCCATAGGATTCTATTCGATACATCTGTCAAGATTAAGGTAAAGCCTAGTTGCATACTTTTTAAATAGGCCGCTTGCTGCTGCCGATCTATAGCCCACTTAAATGTGTGATTTAATTGGCAGAAATGAGCTTCCTGTTTTCGTTTTGCGAGGTGTTGTGCTCTCTCCAGCAAAGTAATCTCATAAGCTACAGACGGATAGAATGGCGCACTCTTCTGATAAGATGGATAATAGTTGAAACTCATAATCTTGCCTAATAAAGTTACTAATCAATTATACCCTGCCCAAAGGCTCTATAACCTATACCTTTTTGAACTGATCATTTTCAATACTAAACTGATGGTGTATCCGAGGTCAATAGGTAGGTTCAAAAATGGATCAAGAGTTAACCAAATAGACGGTTTAAAATCGAAAAAACTTGTCTTCATTCGTGCTTGGCTAGTTCAGTGTAATACATGCTCGCTTTGCCAACCTAGTGAATCGTTGGCTAGAAAGGAACTTGTTAGTGAAAGCATTTAGAAAAAAAATCCTCTACCTCATTCATGCTATTTCTATAACGGGAAGGCGACCGGCCCGAAAAGGCCACGAATTCGTTGATAAAGTGGGCTTGATCGTAATAATCGACATGGACCAACCCAGTTTGCCAGCTCCAGCCCGGTTTGTCAAGCAATTGGTGGCGGACTCGTTGAAACCGCTGGATACGAAGGTACGTTTTCGGGGAAATGCCGAGTTGCTCGTTAAAATGACGCAACAGCGTACTCTTGCTACAATACAGTTGCTTAATGAGCTGATCAATCCTTACGGATTCGGGTGCTTGCTGAACGAGCTGTTCAACCCCCTCTACTAACCCCGCCTTGGTGGGTTTGCTGGTGATGTGCCCAAGTAAAAAATTTTCCATCAAATCAAATCGTTGGGCCGTTGTCTGGGCTTCCCCTAATTGGTTATAGACCCCAAGCGCTTCTGGCCCGATAACCGCTTGTAAATCATAGAGTACAGTATCCGACAAACTGATGGCATATAAGGGAATTTGCCACAGTCGATAAAAACCCGTGAGGGTAAACTCGACGCCAATATGTAAATGAGTCCCTTCTAACCTATTGATGACAGGCTGGGTGAGGGGCGTAATCAAATTCGTCGCATTGGCCTGAATGAGTTGATCACCCCGCTTTGTTTTAAAGGGGGGCTTCAGATTAAACAGGAAGTGAGTCGTGGCGGTGCAACAGTCAGGCTGATGGATCACTTCACCCATCGGTACGTCCATTTCAAACTCCCAGACTCGGTTAACAAAGGGCTTTAACAGGGGACTAAGGGGATATTCAACGTATTTCATATCCAGTTGATAGGTTACTTTCCGAAAAGCCTAATATGGCCTTTTTAAGCTAAATAGAAAAGCGGTTCAGCCTAAAAATTTTACCCGTACTTCATGGCTAATTCGCCAGCAACGTCAATGCTGTTTTTAGGGATGAATGGAGTGAACGGTTAGTTGGTGGCCGATTTTCCAATTCGTAGCCCTGGGCGCAGGGTTAGTTGATGGCCTATGCCTTCAGTCATCCTTTCCCGCTTCATGCAGTCCCCAAGAATAGCTAGTGTATCATCAGTTCCCAACTATTTACCAGTAACGAAATTGACGTTTTTTTACAATATAGGAAAATACCACCGATTTACCTTTACACCGGCCTCATTAGATACGTAGCCCTTTGCTTAAGCCTTCGGTTGGCTATCGGAAGTTGTCTACCTTCCAGACCGACACAGGCGCAATAGCACACGCAAATGAATGTCTACCGTTTAAAAACATAGCTATGAAACGAATTCCGATCCCTTTCATTGATTTATTTAAGGTGCTGTTTAGCTACGGGCAAACTGCACAAAAGGGCTCACCTAGCGTACGCGAAAAATGAACCGCACTACACACACACCACGCTTCGTGCGGCCACTGGCCTGGCTACTTGTTTGTATCCTGCTGACAGCCTCCTGCCAGGATCATCAACTACCTCAGCCTAACTACAACCTGGATGTCACTCTGCTGGGAGCAGGCAAAGCATCTGGTTTCGTGAAATTCCGGCAATTTCCTGAAAATCCATTCACGATCTATCTGGATACATCGGTACAGGGGCTGGAGCCGACTACCAATTATGGGCTTCAGCGGGCCGTGGACACGAACCTGGATGGCAATTGCACCAGTACGTCCTGGCTCACGCTTGGTAAAGGCCTAGTGGCACAACCCATTTTAACGGATAATCTGGGTGCCGGTAAGGCGGCCCTCTTTCGTGATGTGTCGGCTTTCGCCCCCGGCACAACCTTCGACATTCACTTCCAGATCATTAATCTACAAACCTCAGCCGTCGTGCTAACCAGTACGTGCTATCAGTACACGGTTAGGTAGTTGGCTGAGTTTTGCAGGGTAAGGTCATAGTTGGCTAGATCTTCTCAGTCGGTGCGACTCCTTCATGCGTCCCTGAGTTATTCACTCATTTAGGATGAAGGAGTCGCACCGATTCGGAAGATCTACCCTCATGAACGTATTGTCTATAGTTGCATTGGAGAGTCCTATTTGGTCGCTTTGGAATTTGACAATGGCAACCAAGGAAAGCAACAAGATTTTACTGGTCTGGTCCCTTTGATTATTACCTGGCAATCCCAATGTCAGCTACTAGAAGTCATGTCAAAAGAACATAGTTTTCTAGTAGGCTCGATCTCAATCCAACTCAATTGCATCATGACACTTAAGGAAGAATATAAAAATCAAAACATGTGGCGAAATTGGGCTGCCTATCTCCAGAAAATCCCACTCGTTTCGGGTGAAACCATTTTGGATTTAGGCTGTGGTCTAGGCTATGTGACGAAGCTTATGGCTGACAAAGCGTTACAAGTAATCGGTATTGATTCAAACACTGAATTATTAGCCGAAGCGACTAAACTAAATAAGGCCAGTAACAGTCGCTATGTTCAGCAAGATCTCCGACGTATTAATCCGCAAGATCTGCCACTCGCTGATGGCATTTGGACGAGTTTTACCGTAGCCTATTTTCCTGATTTTGTGCCTGTTCTCCAGCAGTGGCTAGCGCTGCTGAAGCCTACGGGTTGGATTGCCATCGTTGAAATAAGTGATTTGTTTGCCCATTATCCAATCCGTTCAACGACCCGCGACATGTTAAGAAACTACTATGATCAGCAAAGAAGAGCCGGTATTTATGATTTTGAAATGGGCAGTAAAGTGAAGGATATATTAGTCCATGAGGGCTTATCCATCACTCATGAGGAAAACATGTCTGATAAAGAGCTCTCCTTTAACGGACCAGCTGATGAACAAATAGTGCTAGCTTGGGAAGCTAGGTTAAATAGACTGGTAGGTTTTCAAAATCAGTTTGATAAAGACACTTATCCAGGCTTTAAACGTGAATTTTTAGCGAGTCTGCTTGATGCGGAGCATGTTTGTACTACTGAAGTGAAGTTTATAATTGCCCGAAAATAATGTTTTTACGCACTCATCGCCTTAATTTATCGTTTCGCAAAAGATGTATCTACACACGAATGCCCGAAAGATTTTTGATTGTTGATATTTCTAGTAATGGCCGTATGTGTTAGACCTTACCCTACTATTTCCCCTCCCCTGTTATCCAAACTTATTTTAGATTCCCTAGAGTAGTATTTTATAGTGCTCCCTATATTTAGGACCAGTTTTTGCTTTTTTTAATTGAGGTTTTCCGATTCTACGTCGACTTGCAAAGGAGTACAGTACACCTCAGCAGGTGTTTTTCTAGCCAGACCTTGATGGCAT
>NZ_CP045997.1:992521-1165210 GCF_010233585.1 Spirosoma endbachense | reverse complement strand
CCTTCATAAAGGCCTTTGATGGCTGCCTGTTTAAAGGCTTCAAAATCGAACTCGTTAGTCATGATAGTGAAAGTTAGAGGTTTTACTCCTTTCATTCACCTGTGACACAGTTTAGCGAGCAGTCTCGGAAGTTGCGGCCAAAACCGATTTCGCTAAACTTGCCAAACAGTCCCGTAGCTTCAAGCACTTCCACGAACAGGTCATAGCGTTCCTTGACCAATACAGACAACTTTAACCTAACCAAAAAAACCACGACGTAATGTGCCGTGGTTTTCCTCCTACTCTACTCCCTGTCAATTAATTCAGTGTCAGTGTGCGCGATGTGGCCTGTGTAGGCTGTGTTTTCAGCGTAACCGGATAGAGTGCTACGTCGTTACCGCTAATAACCTGAACGCTATAATTACCATCCTCCAGAGCGGCCAGATCGAACTGAAAATGGAATGTACCCTGTTTTTTGCTGATCTGCTGTTCGGCCAGTCTGGTGCCCTGGGCATCCTTCAGGTAGATGGTCATTGTTTGTCCTGGCTCCCGTTCAACAACGACATGTAGTTTAGAAGACTTTGTCGTTGATGGATAAACCGCCACTTTGTACGAGTTTGTAATCACCGTGGGGTTAGCTGATGCAGTCGATTTCGTGACCACATCCGATGCAAAAGTAGCCGTACTTAAAAGCAGGGCCGTCAGTAATGATTGAGCAATTAGTTTCATGATCTGTTCGTATTTGTTGTTTTTGGCTAAAAGATTGAGTCAAAGGTATAACGCACTAAAGGCTTCGTAAACAGCCAGTTGAACGAACTGCATAAAACACCCACTGAACAGTTTAAATTAGCTCATCAAGCGTATTCGATTCTTCATGAAAATCGCAAGCACCTGACGAATCAGGGTGTTACCAGAATCGGGGTTTGCCCATTTTCTTGAGTTTGTGAAGAAATAACCCTAAATCGTACGGGAGATAATCGGAGTCAGGAAAGCAGTTTGTCCATCGATCGGCTAAACGAACTTCCGGCTTGATGGTTTCTCTTGTAAATGAACTCAACAACCACAGCTAAGCCCAAACGGCATTAACCACAATGAACTACTATAACTCCATCATCGATACCATCGGCAACACCCCCCTGGTGAAACTCAATAAAGTCACGAAAGGCATCCGGGGAACGATTCTGGCTAAAGTCGAGTATTTCAATCCGGGCAACTCCGTTAAAGACCGAATCGCCGTTCGCATGATCGAAGATGCGGAAGCAAAAGGGCTACTGAAACCCGGCGGCACCATCATCGAAGGCACGAGTGGCAACACGGGTATGGGTCTTGCGCTGGCGGCCATCGGGAAAGGCTACAAATGCATTTTTACAATGGCCGACAAGCAGTCGCAGGAGAAGATCGACATTCTGCGGGCGGTTGGTGCTGAGGTCGTTGTGTGCCCCACCAATGTTGCACCCGACGATCCACGTTCGTACTACTCCGTTGCGAAGAAGCTTAACCGCGACATTCCGAACTCGTTGTATCCGAATCAATATGACAACCTCGCCAACACAGCCGCCCATTACGAAACCACCGGCCCTGAACTCTGGCGCGATACCAATGGCCAGATCACTCACTTTGCGGCTGGCGTCGGCACGGGCGGAACGATCTGCGGTACCTCGAAATTCCTGAAAGAGCAGAATCCGGACGTTGTTTCGATTGGGCTCGACACGTATGGTTCTGTATTCAAGAAATACAAAGAAACGGGTCAGTTCGACGAGGGTGAAATTTATCCATACCTGACCGAAGGCATTGGTGAAGACATTCTGCCGCAAAACGTCGATTTCAGCCTGATTGATCATTTCGTGAAAGTCACCGACAAAGACGCGGCCATTATGGCCCGGCGGCTGGCTCGCGAAGAAGGGTTATTTGTGGGCTGGTCGTGCGGCACCGCCGTACATGGTGCGCTGGAATGGGCTAAAGACCACCTGACCGACAACGACGTGCTGGTGATCTTACTGCCCGATCATGGCACTCGCTATCTGGCCAAGATTTATAATGATAGCTGGATGAAGGATCACGGTTTTCTGGAAGATCGGGCGTTTAAAACCGCACGCGATATTATCCACAACAAGAACGGCCGGATCGATGGGTCAGCACCACAGCTAACAACCATTGGTTCAGGCGTTTCGGTGGGGCAGGCTATTCATGTATTGAATCGGCATAGTATTTCGCAGATTCCGGTTACCGACGAAGCAGGGCACATTATTGGTAGCCTTACGGATTCTACAATTCTTACCAAACTCATCGAAGACCCAGCCGTGAAGGATAAACCAGTAAGCCAGGTAATGGATAAACCGTTTAAGTTCGTTGGTCTGGACAATACCATTGACTCCCTGTCGTCGCTGATTGACCGCGATAACAAAGCTCTGCTCGTCCGCGACGAAAGAGAACAGGTACATATCATCACTCAGGCCGATCTATTAGCTGCCATGACAAACTGAACGTAGAGGTTACTTTGCGGATACAGCAACGTCTTATCTATCAGCAAAGCGGCCTCTCCGTATTGCTTAAATTTGTGTAGTATTGTACTAAATCGCATGGCCATGGCAACAGAAGCAGCAACTCAGGCGCTTGAAGTCGCCCAGCAAATACCTTCCTACCTGATTTACGAAACACTCAACGGGCGTCCTTTATACAGAAAGGGCTATAAGGAGGTATTAGCTAAACGGAAAACTCCCGGCGAAATCATGGGTTGCAGCGACCTACAGGCAATTATTGTCTCTACATTACGCTTGTATCTGGGTAATCATGTTGACCGAAAAGCATATTGGGTAGTCACCAATGAGCCTGGCCTTCACCTCAGGTTAGGTGACAATCTGTCGAAGGACATTGCACTCTACGAAAAAGAAAAAGTGACCGTCAAAGGGAAGTTTTTCGACGTAGCGCCCAGGGTTGTCGTCGAAGTCGACATCAAAGTAGACCTCGAAGCATTTCCGGCGATGGAGCAGGATTATATCTACGCCAAAACCCAGGCCATGCTCAACTTCGGAACAGAACGTGTCATCTGGATTACGACCCAATCCCGCAAAATATTTGTGGCTACTCAGGGTGAGAACTGGCTGACCCTCAACTGGGATGCTACAGTTCCAGTACTTGATACTGTAACACTGAACGTAGCCGCCATCCTCACTGAAGAAGGCGTTTTATAAGATTACCGACGGTTATCTCCTCCCTCCACCATACTGAGATAGCTCATATACCGGCTTTCAGCGATCTCACCTTCAGCAACGGCTTCCTTGATGGCGCAACCGGGCTCATTGACGTGCAGGCAATTGTGAAACCGACACTGATTCAGGCGGTCGCGCATCTCCGGAAAATAATGGCTGATTTCTTCCTTTGCGGTATCCATCAAGCCCAGTTCCTTGATGCCTGGTGTATCGATAATGTAGGTTTCGGGAGCCAGTTCAAACATTTCAGCAAATGTTGTGGTATGAACGCCCTTGTTGGCAAACGTAGAAACCTCATTTGTTCGCAGATTCAGATCGGGTGCAATAGCGTTTACGAGCGACGATTTGCCAACACCCGAATGCCCGGAGAGTAAGGTCACCTTATGATTGAGCAACTCCCGGAATGCGTCGACTCCTTCGCCCTCCGTTGCCGACGTAGCCAGACATTGGTAGCCGATGCTCTCATACATATCCATGATTTCCTGCTGATAGGCCAGTCCTTCGTCATTCAGGATATCAGTTTTGTTGAAAACGACAGCGGTCGGGATACGAAACGATTCGGCCGACACCAGAAACCGATCAATAAAACCAAGTGAGGTTCGGGGCAAGGTAAGCGTTGCCAGCAATACCGCCTGATCGAGGTTCGCAGCCAGAATATGCCCATGCGCCGTTTTATGAACCGACTGGCGAATAATGTAATTTTCGCGGGGCGAAATATCTGTGATAACCGCCGTGTTTTCGGCTTCATCCTCAATATCGAACGTTACCCGATCACCCACGGCAATTGGGTTCGTGATTTTCAGGCCTTTGATCTTGAACTTGCCCTTTAGTCGACCCTGAAAAATATGACCATCCTCGTCGCGAATATCGTACCAGGAACCCGTAGAGCGTATGATTAATCCTTGTTTCAATAGATGAAAAGCGAAAGAGTGAATGAGTGAAAAAATGAAATGCCAGCACGTTTAGTAGTCGGGCTTTTGCTTATTCAGTCTTTCGCTCATTAAATGCTTTATAACCTGCATAACCTGCGCCGTTGCGCCAATGTTCCGTTGCACGTAATTACGGCTGATTTGGGCGGTATCGGCTGAGTCGGCATACTGTCTTGTGAATAATTCAAGCAGCTCTTTGGCAGTAGTGACCGGAAAAGCAGCTCCTTCAGTTACCAAATCTACAGCTTCCTGAAATTTATCATAGTCGGGGCCGAAAAAGATCGGCATGCCAAAGGTAGCCGCTTCCAGAATATTGTGAAGCCCTTGCTTAAATGCTCCGCCAATGTAGGCAAACTCACCGTACTGATAAAGGGATGACAACATACCCACGTTATCGATAAAGAGGATCTCAAATGACTGAATCGTTGATTGATCAAACGATGGCAACTGAGTCTGTGAGAACCGTACAGACGTTCGGTTTAGCTCAGTACGCCATTTTTCAATCTCTTCATCGTGGATTTCGTGCGGAGCGATAATAGCTTTCATCGGTTTGTCAAACTGGTTCAGGAATGGAATCAGCACCTTCATATCCTCCGGCCAGGCACTGCCTATGACCAGCACAGGCATGCCATTTTTAAATGCTTTGGCAGCTGGAATGTCTTTCCTGGCGAATGCTACCTGCGTCACTCGGTCAAAGCGCGTATCGCCCGCCAGGGTTACGCGGGTAAGACCTATACGCTTCAGCAACGTTAGCGATTCCAGGTTCTGCACCAGAATATGGTCGAAATAATGGAGCATAGTCCGATAAAAGCCCCCGTATGTTTTAAAAAAAAGCTGATTCGGGCGAAAAATAGCAGAGAACGAAACTACCGGCACCTGTGCAGCGCTTAATTCACGGAGGTAGTTGTACCAGAATTCATATTTGATGAAAAAGGCTATCTGTGGCCTTACAAGAGTTACGAATGATCGCGCATTGGCGGGCGAATCAGCTGGCAGATACATGATAAAGTCAGCCCCATCGTAGTTTTTTCGTACTTCATAGCCCGAAGGCGAAAAAAAAGTTAGCAGAATTTTATAGTCAGGATATTGAGTCCGAAACGCTTCGATTACCGGACGTCCCTGTTCAAACTCACCTAGTGAAGCCGCATGAAACCAGGCAATTGGGCTTTTGTTGTCCGCAAGTTTTGCACTCAGGTTGCTGATCCAGTGGCGTCGACCATCGACCCATTGCCGGGCTTTAGGGTTAAATGGAGCCACTAGACGCAGCAAATTCTGATAAACAAAAATGCCCGTGTTATAAAATCCAGCAAACAAGCGAATAATCGGTTGGTTATACTTGCAAAGCTAAACACTTGCTCTCAAACCATTCAAAAACTATGCAATCTTACGATACGCTCACCGAAGCCCTCGACGGCCTCCGCAAGCAGGGTTTTACACTGGACTATAACCTAAAAAGCGACCGTCTCCGTTGCCAGCAGGACGATATTGAACTGCATCCGGCTGATTTCGACATTGTGGACGTTTATCGTTTCGAAGGAATGACTGACCCCGACGATTCGTCGGTAGTCTATGCAATCGAGTCTAAGTCGGGGCAACGTGGTACCCTTATAGATGCTTATGGACCTTATTCAGAAGCTATTTCGCCAGATATGGCGGAGAAACTACGCTACACGCCCAAAGAATGACGAACTTTTCAGACGAAAAAACGCTTTTACGTCAACAGAATGTGTGTTGATACAATGAACTGGAACAAAATAACGAGTGACGCTCAACTCGACGAAATCAAACAGGAGTCGGCGAAGCAGCCAGTGCTGATTTTCAAACACAGCACAAGTTGCTCTATCAGTGCTATGGCCTTGAGCCGTATGGAACGCAACTGGAGCGACCAACTGGGTGTAAAACCTTATTATCTCGACCTATTGGCTAATCGGCCAATCTCCAATAAAATTGAGAATGTATTTGGCATAGAACACGAATCACCACAGGTATTGTTGATTCGTAACGGCGAATGCATCTATGATGCCTCGCACATGGCCATTTCGTTTGCGGGTTTGCAGCAGGCGGTATAACAAAGGAATAATGACAGAAAAGGGGAAATGTGTTGTGCATTTCCCCTTTTCTGTCATTATTCCTTTAATGTGATCTTGGCCCGATGGCAAACGCCACCAATAGGCGGATTAAACTTGGAGACGCTTACTTCAACCGACTGCAAATCAGTATACTTTATTCGTATTTCCTGAATGATTCGGTGAGCAATGTGTTCCAGTAATCGGGCGGGCTGCTGCATCACATTGGCCGTAATCCGATATAAATCTTCGTAATTGACGGTTGCACTCAGACGATCGCGTCGGGCGGCTTCAGAAAAGTCCGCTGTCACAACAATGTCTACCGAATACTTATTTCCTATTTTCTGCTCCTCGTCGTAAAAGCCGTGATAGGAGAAAAACTCAAGTCCTTCTAAAGCAATTGTTCCCATATGGATGGTGGGCGTTCTACCATTGGGCAGAAACTCCTGAGCAATGGGAACCCGGTATGATGCCAGCAGGTTCCCATTAACTCACTTAAATCTGGTCAAAAAACGAACCACTTTTCTTAGGCTGCGGGTCATTATTTCCTTCAGAAGCAGCGGATGGTTCGTCCGTATTCACTTCGGCAAGCACCGATTCGGGAGCCGTTTCTTCAATTACAGCTTCAGCGACGGGCTTTCCTTCGTGAGTACTCTCCGACTGCGTTTCCTGTTGAATCGCGTCATCGAGTTTATCCATAACCTGTTCATCGATCGGAATCGCTTCGGGCACCGATGTTTCGCGTTCAGTCAGCGGAGGCAACGCAGCAACAGGGTCAGCGGTTGATTCTGATGTGGTGTCAACTGGTGTTTCTTCAGGCTTATTTTTTTCAGCAGCCTGTTTCAATTCTTCCTGTATCTGCGTCGTAACTTCATCAATTTTGCCCTTTAGATCCTGTTTGGAAAACTTCTTCTCGAAGCGATCTACACTATCTACGGCATTACTGGCGAGTGAACGAATCTGGGTGGCTAAGTTTTCTTTGTAGCTCTCAAGTGCTTTGAAATCGTGCTCCAGCGTCTTCAGGTCATTGAGGATATTGTCTTTCAGGAAACGAGCCTGATTTTCGGCATCCTGCACCATCAACGATGATTTTTTACGCGCTTCAGCCAGCATATCATCTGCCTTTTGCCTGGCTTCAACTAAAAACTGGTCAGCAGCCTTATTCGCCTGATCGGTAATTTGCGCGCTGGTATCTTCGGCGGTTTTAAGCGTCCTGAACAGCGTCATTTCAACCTCTTTCAGCTTACCTAATTCTTTTTCGGCAATCTCAAGCTGCATTTTGAGCATTTTATATTCGCCGGTAACACGCTCCCATTCCTGAGAAAGTGAAACCAGAAATGCGTCAACATCATCGGTTTTATAGCCACGCAGCCCCCGTTCAAATGTGTGCTGCCGGATTTCAATAGGCGTAATTTTCATCGGTGCGCTTCGGTTAAGGTAATTATGGACATACCTATTAAGAGTGAAGTAACGGCCATTATACGTATTTAGCAATAAATAGCAAGAGAAATCTGCTTTTTTGGTAAAAAATCTGCGTATTAGGCTACTTTCCAGACTGAAATCGTTCGGTCATCGCTTGCCGAAAGCAATTGATTATGATAATCAGTCCATATTAATTTATTGACTGACGTACCATGTCCGGCATGGCGGGCTCGATCCACAACTTTCAGTAGCCTGTAGGTTTCGGCATCCCAGATTTTGATTGATTTATCCATACTGGCTGTAGCAAACAACGTACCAGTCGGATTGTAGGTAAGGTGATTGATCGCAAACATATGGGCTACGACCTCTTGCTGTAGGGCATACTCATTTTCAACGTCCCATACCTTCAGATGCGCATCGCGTCCGGCCGTGAGTAAAAAACGAAAATCCGGCGAATACAGTACGGTAAAGACCGAGTTTGTATGCGCGGGAATGATTCGTTTGAGATCGTATGTGGCCAGATCGAAAATGCGTACGCCATTATCACTATATCCAACCGCAATCTCACGCTCAACGGGATTGACGGACAAACACCGTGCCGATTGATCCGATGCTTTCAGGTGTTTTTTGATGGCCAGCGATTCGTTATCTACCACAACGACTACGCCATCGGATAGGGCTATAATCGCGTCGTTTTTATAAAATTTGATATCGAAAATGGCAGCAGAGGTCAGTTTCAACGAGCTAACTTCTACTTTCTGAACCGGGTCAATCAGATGCAGCCCCTCGTAGTTCTGCCCGACCCACAATAAACCAGTTGTTGGGTGCAACGCTAATGCATAGACCGAGGCAGGTACTTTTGCCACCAGTTCACCAAGATCAGGCCGGTCGAGCTGCCAGCGAACAACCAACCCATCAGCGCCCGATGAAAAGACCTGATTGGGTTGCGGGCCTCGCTCCAGTGCGTATACACAGTCGCGATGGCCGCCAAACGTATCTATTTTTTCAATAATCACGAACTATAAACCAAAAGTCGAGCATCAAAGGTCGTTAAACCTTTCTTTTTCTCGAACGACTTCCGACTTTTGATTCGTGACATTCCAATTAGCTATCAATAGTGATTGTACGGCCGTACTTCAACCGATCACCGAAGACGAGCCAACGCTACGGGCAAGCCTTCTGCTGACAACGCCGGAGCAGGAAGATTTAGCAGGTATCAGCCATCCGGCTCAACGGGTTGAATGGCTGGCCTGTCGGGTCGCCATTCGGCAATTGATCGAAGCACAGGGTTTGGTCTATGCAGGTCTTCATAAAGACGAATTTGGAAAACCGCACCTGATCGGTACGCCCTGGCATATTTCCCTGTCGCACACGGGCGGTTGGGCGGCTGCGGTGCTGCATCGAACGCGCCCGGTTGGCATCGACATTGAACCAATCCGGGATCAGTTTCGGCGGGTGGTTCCGCGGGTATTGTCGGAGGATGAAATTATCCACGCAGCTGGTGAGCCAGGCCGCCTGGCCGTTTACTGGTGCGCGAAAGAAGCCTTGTATAAACTCTACGGAAAACGCCAGCTTACCTTCCGCGACCATTTATTTATTGAACCATTCGCCGATAATGCCGAACACCTCATCGGCCATGTACGCTTACCCGACCATAAAGCCCAGCTCACCATCCGCTGTTTCCAGACCGGCCCCGGTCTGCTGGCTGTAGCTTATTAATAATGCTTGAATCCACCAGCAAAGGAGACAATGTGGTCATTGCTGATGTGGTGTCGGTTTCCTAAAACCGACACCCGGACGGTTCGACGGTTCGACGGTTCACCGTGCGATTCTCAAAACCTCGTCGTTCATGCCAAATGCGGTTTCTCAAAACCGCAGAGGTCAGGTTCTTCAACCTGACCTCACGGCAAACGGTGTTCATTAACCCTTATTCGTTTGCTCTACCGTTGCGTATAATCCGATAAAGGCAGACCGTCGCCATCGTCTTTAACCATTTCAAGAATCTGTTCGACCTCCCGAACGCGATCGGTATCGCCGTTTTTCTCGAATGCCAGGGTTAAGTTACGCAGTACCCGACGAACAATGTCGGCATTGGTACAGGGCTGATAGAAAGTATCCAGCCGCTTCAGGTTCAACTGGTCAATGTACTGATCGATGTCTTTCTTGGTAAAAACCAAGCCCCGATTAAACACATTGATGTAGAACTGGACACCGCTATCGTTCTTATAAGTTAGTACAAACAGATTGGGCAGGTTGACGCCATAAACCGGCAGGTTCAGCCGTTTCGCAATGAGCATATAAAGTACACAAAGCGTAATGGGATTACCCCGGCGCGTTTCCAGCACCTGATTGATCATCGAGTTGGATGGCGAGTGGAAATGCTTCGTATTGGGCGCAAACTTCAGCTTTGTAAAAAAGGCATTATTCATGGCCCGGATTTGCTCATCGGGGTGCATATCCCCTTTAATGTCAATCCAGACGTCGTAATATAACTGCTCAACGTCCTGTTTTAACTTGTCGAGCGACAGGTCGGGATATTGATAGGTAGCCACGATCCAGAGGCCTTCCAACAGATTCATAGCCCCTCCGTTTTTCCAGTCGCGCATACGCTCCAGAACGGATTCATACTGCAAATCATGAATAATTTCTTCGATACGTTTCTGCAGAGCCGGATTAAAACTACCTTCCCATTCGGTTTCCAGAAGTGGGATCATTTGTCCGCCAATTTGCCGGATTTGCTGTTCGACATGCTCAACTACTTCCATGTCCTCGTCGTCCAGCAATGAGATCAGAGCTTTTAATTCGTTGTCGCTCATGCTTTTTTGTCACGTTTTAGTATAGCCCTACAATAAAAACTACTTTCGGAAACCTCCTGAATATACTACTTTTGTCTGGTTTAATGGGCTGCTATCCCAAAGTAACAACAAAAATTTCATAAAAAACGGTTTGACTCCCACAGGTAATTCCCCCAAGATTCTGGTAACCGGCGGAGCTGGTTTTATTGGCTCCCACACGGTTGTTTCCCTGGTTGAAGCTGGCTTCGAACCGGTTATCGTCGACGATTTTTCCAATTCTGAACGCTCCGTTCTCGACGGTTTGCGGACCATTCTGGGCCGTGATGTAACGTGCTATACGGCCAACTGCAATGATTCGGCCGCAATGGAGGCTATTTTTCAGAAAGAGGCCGTTATTGGCGTCATTCACTTTGCCGCCTATAAAGCGGTTGGTGAATCGGTTCGGCTGCCCTTGAAGTATTACCGAAACAATCTGGATTCGCTGATACTTCTGCTGGAATTAATGCCTAAATACGGCGTGCATAACCTCGTGTTTTCGTCGTCCTGCACGGTGTATGGCCAACCGGAGCAGTTACCGGTTACGGAGGCAACTCCCCGGCTACCAGCTCAGTCACCGTACGGCAATACGAAAGCAATCAGTGAAGACATTATCCGTGATACGGTACAGTCACCGACACCGATTAAAGCATTAGCACTACGTTATTTTAACCCAATTGGCGCACATCCATCGGCAGAGCTTGGCGAGTTACCACTTGGCATTCCAGCAAATCTGGTTCCGTTCATTACCCAGACAGCCGCCGGTATTCGTTCTAGCCTGACGGTTTACGGCAATGATTATAATACGCCCGATGGCACCTGCATTCGTGACTATATTCACGTCGTAGATCTGGCCGAAGCGCATGTTCAGGCGTTACGTAAACTGAACGAACAGAATACCGACTCCAGCTATGATGTCATTAATATCGGAACAGGGCGGGGCGAAACGGTATTGAATATTATCAAAACATTTGAGCAGGAAACCGGCGTTAACCTGAATTATACAATCGGACCTCGTCGGCCGGGCGATGTTGAACAGGTCTATGCCGATGTCACGAAAGCCAATCGAGATCTTAACTGGACAGCTCGCCGTTCGCTGGCCGAATCGTTGCGGGACGCGTGGCGGTGGCAACAGAAAATCAGTTTAAAATAGTTTTCAGTTTCCCGTTTTCTGTAGGCGAAACCCGCAATCGTGCACAAGCCCGCTGAAAACTAAAAACTGAAAACTGAAAACTCTATTAAAATGAAACTTCTTATTACGGGCGGTGCCGGATTTATCGGATCGCATGTTGTTCGGCTATTCGTCACAAAATATCCAGAGTATCAAATTTACAATCTCGATAAACTGACCTATGCCGGAAACCTGGCTAACCTGTCGGATATCGAACATGCGCCGAACTATACATTCATTAAGGGTGATATTACCGATGCGAAATTTCTGGAGGATATGTTCGCCGAGATTCCGTTCGACGGTGTCATTCACCTCGCGGCCGAATCGCACGTAGATCGCTCCATCACTGACCCAATGGCGTTTGTCATGACCAACGTCGTTGGAACGGTCAATTTGCTGAACACCGCTAAAAACAGCTGGAAAGCTACATCTGAAAGTTTTGAGGGAAAACGGTTCTACCATGTCTCTACGGATGAGGTTTATGGCTCGCTTCACAACCCCGAAGACTTTTTCACCGAAGAAACGGCCTATGACCCACAATCGCCCTATTCAGCATCAAAAGCTGCATCGGACCATTTCGTGCGGGCCTACGGCAACACCTATAAACTGCCCGTTGTTTTATCGAACTGTTCGAACAACTACGGCCCGAATCATTTTCCGGAAAAACTGATTCCGCTGATGATTCATAACATCCAGACCAACAAGCCCTTACCCGTTTATGGTAAAGGAGAGAATGTTCGTGACTGGTTGTTTGTCGTAGACCACGCCCGCGCTATCGACGCTGTTTTTCATACAGGCAAACTAGGTGAAACCTACAACATTGGTGGCTTCAACGAGTGGAAAAATATTGACCTCGTCCACTTGTTGTGTTCGATTATGGACCGTAAACTTGGCCGCCAAGAAGGCACATCCGCTAAGCTGATCACGTACGTGACCGACCGCGCCGGACACGATCTGCGTTACGCCATCGACGCCCACAAAATTATGAATGAACTGGGCTGGCAACCTTCTCTTCAGTTTGAAGAAGGTCTCGAAAAAACCGTCGACTGGTTCCTGGCCAATCAGGATTGGTTAGATAACGTCACCTCAGGAGCTTACCAGTCTTATTATCAGGGAATGTACGCAAATCGATAAAAGGGCGGAGCAGGGAGCGCGGAGCAGGGCCTATTTTAACCCTATATTCCCGGCTCTCTGCCCCGTGCCCCATGCTCTATTATGAAAGGAATTATTCTTGCCGGAGGATCTGGCACCCGTCTTCATCCGCTTACCCTGGCTGTCAGTAAACAGCTTATGCCAGTTTATGATAAGCCGATGATATATTATCCGCTTTCAATTCTGATGCTGGCGGGTATTCGTGATATTCTAATTATTTCAACGCCACACGACCTGCCCCATTTCGAGAAACTTCTCGGTGATGGAGCCCGTATTGGCTGCCGGTTTAGCTATGCTGTGCAACCCAGCCCCGACGGATTAGCCCAGGCGTTTATTATCGGAGAAGAGTTTATTGGCGACGACAAAGTTGCGCTGGTTTTGGGCGATAATATTTTCTATGGCTCTGGTTTGTCCAAACTACTCCAGGCCAATAATGATCCCGATGGAGGTGTGGTTTATGCCTATCAGGTACAGGACCCCGACCGTTATGGCGTTGTTGAATTCGACGATTCGTTCAATGTTCTCTCGATCGAGGAAAAGCCCGAGCAGCCAAAATCGAATTACGCCGTTCCGGGTTTGTATTTTTATGATAATGAGGTGGTAGACATTGCCCGGAATATTAAACCCTCACCGAGGGGAGAGCTGGAAATCACGGATGTGAACCGGGTTTATCTTGAACGGGGCAAACTAAAAGTTGGCGTGCTGGACCGGGGAACGGCCTGGCTCGACACAGGTACATTTGCGTCGTTGATGCAGGCTGGCCAGTTTGTGCAGGTTATTGAAGAACGGCAGGGTTTGAAAATAGGCTGTATTGAAGAAATTGCCTATCGCATGAAGTTTATTGACGCTAGTCAGTTAGCAGAAATTGCCAGGCCGTTAGTTAAAAGCGGATATGGGCAGTATCTACTAAACTTGCTAAAATAAATACAACGTTATTGTTACATCGAGATTATAAAAAACGCCGGAATACCGCTCTGGCGTTTTTTATTGCCGTAATCCAAACAAAAACTAACCGCTTAATCAACAAAAGTCAGAAAAGGCTGTTCGTATAATGACAAATTGTAGTTTTCAGCAAAATCAATACTTAAATTATTTACCTGATTATCAACTACTTTACCTAGCAACTAGCTAGTCTGCCTGAGGGTCAACTGTTACCATATAAATCAACTTTTACATAGTGATTACTTTGATACTAATTTCATTAAATCTCGTCACAAGCAGGAAGCTTAGGTTATTAAAGTGAGGTACACTGCCTAATCCATAATCTACCAGTAACTTTTAATGAACTTATAAGACAATGAAATCGCAAACTGACCAGCTCATTAATGAGCTTGAAACATTCCGATCAAAAGTAAACGCCCTCATTTCACAGTTATACCGCGATACGGTTAAGGACCACACAGGAGCGGTACTCTCTGAAGTCTTTCTGGCAGATGAATGGGAATACGAAGGGCAGGTTTTTAACGCCCTTACCGAGCATGGTATGGCGTATATAGTTGATCAGGAGATTGTTGAATTATTCAACTGGAACGATTTAGATACCGAATCCTTAATTGAGGTTGTGCAGATTTTAGAAGATAAAGATTTTGATTAACGAAAAACCGTACGCCCGTAACTTGTAAAATAAATGGATAAGTGTTGAGCGCGGTGCCAGCAAACGCTGGCACCGCGCTCGCGTTTACGCGAATTGAGACTCCTACATCAGTAGATTCAGCCAGGCGGAGTAATTATAGAGTGTTGCTTACTGAACTGGTTGCCACTTGAGCAGTATATCGACAGCCGAATGAACGGCGTAGGACAACTATAAACGCTACTTTGAACTGCTATGAATCGCCGGACATTTGCCAGAAAAACGATACAGGCCGCTTCGCTCGTTGGATTAACGTCTTCCTTACCGGGCTTCCCGTTCGAAAAACCTTCTATCCGATTGGGTGGACCCCTGTTTGACAAGTATGATCAACCCGATGAGTGGATTGCTGCGCTAAAGAAGCAAGGCTACCGGGCCGCTTATTGCCCGCTAAAGACGGATGCTCCCGCCGATCAAATCAAAGCCTATGAAGAAGCGGCTAAAAAAGCCAATATTCTCATTGCCGAAGTAGGCGCCTGGAGCAATCCACTTAGCACTGACTCAGCTACTGCCCAAACGGCATTAAAAAAATGTGTGGATTCGCTGGCTTTAGCCGAAGCTATTGGTGCCAATTGCTGCGTGAACATCAGTGGCTCCAGGAACCCGGCACAGTGGGCTGGCCCTCATAAAGACAACCTAACAGAAGCCACCTTTGAACAAATTGTAGCTATCACCCGGAAAATTATTCAGGAAGTAAAACCTACCCGAACCTATTTTGCGCTGGAGCTAATGCCCTGGAGTTACCCGGATTCCGTCGATTCTTACCTGCGCCTGATCAAAGCAATCAACCAAAAGCAATTTGGTGTTCACCTCGATCCGATGAACATCATCGACAGCCCTCGGGTCTTTTTTAATAATGGGGCCCTGATCAAAGAGTGTTTCAAAAAGCTTGGGCCACACATCCGGAGCTGTCATGGGAAAGACATTATTCTCAAAGAAGATGTTTATACGCCACAACTGGTCGAATGCAGGCCGGGCCTGGGCAATATGGACTACACTGTTTATCTGACTGAGCTTAGTAAGCTTAAAGAGATTCCTCTCATGATGGAACACCTGGCAACTTCAGAAGCTTACCAGGAAGCTGCGAAGTATATTCGGTCGGTGGGCGCTAAAGAAGGAATCGATGTTTAATAAGCAACTTTGTGAATACGTGTCAAACTGAACCGGTATTCACCTAATTCACTGACAATAAATTTGTTGCCTACCTTCGAAACGCGAGTCCAAAGGTTAATCAACGAAAGCAGATGCTGTTTTCTTGAATTTCCGGAAAAGATGACCGTACATCGTTCGCTCATCCGTAATAATGTCGGCCTTTCCCTGCATACCGATCCGCAGTAAGTTATGAAGGTTCTGCTCGTTCGTGATGCGCAGCCGAACGTTAAATAACCCTTTTTCATCGGGGGTAAGCGAAACCGTATTTACCTCACCTGAAACGGAACCCCATTCATAGACTGGGTACGCATCCACTTTTAGTATAACCGACTGGCCAGCCCGAATTTTGCCAATCTGTGACGAGTTGACCTGCGTATGGGCATAAAGCGGAGCTTCATCATACATCATTTTGAGCAACGTCGTTCCGGCTACGACTTCTTTTTCTCCTTCAAATACAAACGAAACGGTACTGCTACGAGTCGCTTTCAAGAGCAGGTGCGCATTTGATGTTATCGAGAAAGCCCCATACGTACCTTCAATACGTTTGCGAGTGGCTGTCAGAGTCGTATGCAGATGGTCGCCTTCCAGAAGCAAATCACTGGCATTTTTGGCAATTTGCTTTTCCAGTATGCTTATTTCCAATTTTTTAGAGGCAATCTGCCGATTGAGCGACGTGCGATTTTCGAGGTGATTCTGATACGCCAGATCATAGGCACTTTGCGCCTGAAACTGTTTAAGTTCCAGCGCATTCAGGTTGTTTTTACTGATGTCGCCAGCCTGGTAAAGTGTCCGATTCGTAGCCAGAAGCCGTTTTGATTCGGTAACATGATAGAGCAGACTACCCGACTCCGATTCCCATTTTCGATCGGCAATAGCGACCTGAGTTTCTTTCAGCCCGATCTCCTCCTGGGTTTTATGGATTGTTAATTTTGTGATGGCCTGTTCGTCCGTTGCAGAAGCCGTTCGGAAATTCCGAAAACTGGATAGATTAGACTCCGCCGACGAAAGTTCGCGAGCTAAAGCAGCAATGTCGGGGGCGCTGATTTCCAGAATCGTATCGCCGGGTTTTACGTGTTGTCCGTTCCGAACATACATCCGTTCGATATACACCGTTGACGGAAATCGATAGATCTCCTCTGCCCGTTCAGACTTAAAGACAAACGGGGTTGGAATCGTATCGGGCAATACAATTACGAAGCCAAGAACCAACCCTATCAGAACCAGAACAACCGCCCACCAGCCCAATCGGCGCATGGCTGCTGATTGTTGAGGATCACGGCGATTTAAGGGCATTCATCCGGAACCAGATGCAACGATATTATCGGGTTCTGGAAAGTGAGAATGGCCTTCAGGGATTGAAAGCCGCTCAGGAGAATCTGCCCGATCTGATTATCAGCGACTGGATGATGCCCGATATGGATGGTATTGAGTTTTGCCGCCAGACAAAACTCGACGAACGCACCAGCCATATTCCATTTATTCTTCTGACGGCGCTGTCAGCTCAGGATAATAAGCTCACTGGCCTCGAAACCGGTGCCGATGAGTATTTGACCAAGCCATTTGATTCACGCGAATTGATTATCCGATCGCAGAATCTGATTGAAAGTCGACAAAAGTTACGCGAGCGGTTTGCCCGCGAAATCCGGGTTCAGCCAAAAGACATTACGGTTACGTCAACTGACGAAAAATTCCTGATGCGCGTTCTGAAGATCGCAGAGGATAATTTAGGCAATGCCGATTTCACACCAGAACAGTTTGGGCGAGAGATTGGCTTAAGTCGGATGCAGTTGCACCGCAAGCTCATTGCCCTTACTAGCCAGGCTACTGGCGACTTCCTCCGTGTGATGCGCCTGAAACGGGCGGCTCAACTCCTCGAAGGGCGCACAGGCAGTGTGTCTGAAATCGCGTATGGCGTTGGCTTTAATTCGCTTTCGTACTTTGCCAAATGCTTCCGGGAACAATTCGGTGTGCTACCGAATGAATATGCGGCCAGTTTAAGTGCACAAGTCTAACTAAAACGAGCCAGTTTTCGTCGCTGTAACAGGAAATCCGTGCCAGAATCTATGCGTTCAGGCACGGATTCCTGGCTATATGGATAGCTACTTTCCGTCTCCTGCCTGTCTGAGGTGGATCGGCATGGCATTACAACTCAGTAAGCAATTCAAACTGTTAGAGACCAACAATATACGCTTCGTGCGTAAAACCCTTTTCTAATCAGGCCCACTCCGGCAACTTTGCCGTATCAATGTCAACACATGACAGCAGAACAACCCACATACGGCCAACTTAGTGAGCGTCCGTTTTCTCAAGTAATTATTTTTCTATAGGGGGAACCAGCATCTCAGTAGTCATAGCCGTACTGGAGTCCAGTAAACAACATCATGAAGGCTAGTAAACTACGCTCAATATCGGATGACAATCCCTGCCAAACCACACACGTTCAGCGCAGATCAATCCATTTTCTCTTTCTGGTCCGTCAGATTCTGTTTTGTATAATCTTGTTTGGTGGGCTATCTGCCTTTGGGCAAACACCTACTAATCAGGAGCTTATTTCCGGAATAATTACAGACCTGAGTTCGGGCCAAGGGATTGCCTTTGCTTCAATAGCCGTAAAAGGAAAACCCATCGGTACGCAGGCCGATGCCGATGGCCGTTATAAACTTCAATTACGTCAACCCGTCGATTCACTCCTGGTCACGGCACTCGGCTACCAGACCGTACACGTTGCTGTTACTGCGTCAACCGTTAATGTGGCGTTAAAACCAGCCGCATCATTGCTCAATGAAGTAGTAGTTCATGCCGGTGAAAACCCCGCCTTTCGTATCCTGAGAGAAATAAATGCTCACCGAAAACAGAACGATTTCCGGCAGTTGAGTGGCTACGACTATGAAGCCTATAGCCAGCTCGCCATTACGATCAACCAGCTATCCGAACGTTTCCGGCAACGGAAGGCGGTGCGGGCAATTCTGAGAGCGCTGGAAGAGAAACAGGGCGGAAAACCCGCCGTCCTATTACCCGTCTTTTTTTCTGAAACCGTTTCGCACATCTATGCCCGGCGTAATCCGCAGCATATGAAAGAGAAGATTCTAAAAACGAACATCAGCAGCGTTGGCATTACCGACGATAGTTTCGTAGCGATGTTTACCGGCGCAGGCTTCAATACGCTTAATTTCTACCAAAATCAGGTTAGTCTGTTCAAGAAAGAGTTCATTTCACCACTGGCCGAAGGAGGACGTTCAGCGTATACGTACTTTCTGGCCGACACAACACAAATTGGTCAGCATACTTGCTATGGCATTGATTTTGACCCTAAGAACGAACGTGATCTGGTTTTTAAAGGGCGAATGTGGATTGATAAACTCATTTATGCCCTGGTTCGGATCGAAGCCCAGGTTGGAGCCGCAGCCAACATTAATTTCATCCGTCAAATTGACATCGATCAAACCTACGAGCCAGCCAACGACTCAGGAAATGCCTGGTTACCCGAAACGACACACCTAACAGTTAGTGTCGGTGAAGTGGTTAAGAATACGTTTGGCGCTACGGTCGATTACACGACTTCGGTGCGGCAACCACTGGTTGGCCAACCTAAATCGGTTGATTTTTTTAATGTAGACATTGATTTGGCCGAAGACCGAGAGCAATCCACACCCGATTACTGGCAGGCTCAACGCCTGCAATCAAGTCAATCGCACACCTACGACCAGACTCGCGCTATGCTGGATACCGTCCGTAGCCTGCCTGTTGTGAAATCATATACAAGAGCCGCCCAGTTTGTGCTCAATGGTGGTTATCTGCCCCTCGTACGAGGGGTCGATGTTGGTTCGGCATTTTCAATGTGGGCCTATAACCGTGTTGAAGGGCATCGATTCCGGATGGGATTACAAACCAATAATACCTTTAGCCGCACGTGGCAGCTTTCGGCTTACGGGGCCTATGGCACGCGTGATCGGGTCTGGAAAACCGGCGCTGAAGTCAATTTTATTCCTAAACGGCAGCCATTAACGCTCATTACGCTACGCCATAGCTATGATCTGGAACAGCTGGGTTTTCGGATGGAAGATGTAGCCGATAACTCGTTTTTCCGGATAAACAGCCGGTTCGGTCGTTATCCACAAGCCTATTATCAACGCGAAATCTCTCTGACGGCCCAGCGTGATTTAGGAACAACTTTTACGCAAACGGTCGGTGTTCGATCCCGCTCTATGAATCTGTTATTCCCCTTCGCGATTAATCAGACCAGTGAATCAGCGTCTTCAGCAACGGCTATGACAGACCTTCGGAGCTCGGAATTGTTTCTGGAAACACGCTATGCGCCAGGTCGATTACCTGCCCGGCGCGTTACAAACCGCCGAATTCGTCGTCGTCCAACCGAAACGGCGCCCATTGTGACATTGCGCTACACCCTGGGTACTGCTTCATTTCAGGGCCGTACCTTTAGCGGTTACCACAAGCTGCAAATGCAGTTTGACCACACCCTTCGCTGGGGCCTTTTCGGACGCACGCAATATACGGTCAAAGCTGGATATAGCCCCTCAACCATTCCCTATCCGTTGCTTCAGGTACATTTAGGGAACCAAACGCCGTTTTATAATAAGAACGCCTTTAACCTGATGAACTACGCAGAGTTTGTCAGTGACCGCTATGTATCGGTTGCCGTTGAGCACAAGTTTGAAGGATTACTGACTAACCGTCTACCTATAATACGGCGTTGGGGCTGGCGCACATTTATGACAGGCAACGTGCTGTGGGGCCAATTGAGTGAGGCTAATTACAAGCTGATAGCCACGCAGGATAGTAAGGGTAAGCAGCTTCCGCCGGTTCACTCATTGCAGCAAACGCCTTATGTGGAAGTGGGGTATGGCTTCGAAAATGTCCTGAAAGCCTTACGTATCGAAGCGTTGCACCGGCTGACCTATCGGCAAAACCCGAATGTAACGCCATTTGCAATCAAAGTATCGTTTCAACTTGGTCTGTAAGCGATTTCAGGAAATGATACCCCTCTTCGTGCTGTACTGCGATGATCACGTTAACACTATACACCATGAAAAAAGTACATTCCTGGATACTCGTGACTACCCTGTTTCTGGCTGGGTACTTACCTGCAAAGGCTTTAAGCGATTCATTTCCACAACCTCATCGTTCAGCTAACCAGCTGTTTTATATTCAGCGAAGTAAAGACATTAACACCATTGTCTACGAGGCCAATCTGTCTGCCAACAAAAAGCTCGACCCGAACAAACCACTACAAGTCTACTGGATTCGCTACGCCGAAAAAGGGCAGCGGGAAGACTTGTCTCCGATTCAATGGCAGATGGCCTACGGCTATACGCATAAACCGTCAACCGCTGGACCAGATGCTTACGATATCAATCTGAATGCATTTCGGAAACACCCGCTCCAGGTTGTTCGCTACCAGGGCAAGCCCATTGCGATGACGCTAATTAACGGGGAGCGGGCGCGTTTACAAAAAGTATTTGTACAACTTGACCCGAAGTCGCGCCTGGTTCCGCATGTTCAATACATTGAGATGTATGGCGTTGATCTGGATAAGGGGAAACCGGTTTATGAACGCATCATACCCTGACAGTTTTATACAGGACGCTTCTATAAAAGCAATGGCCAGCCTCTGAGGAGAGACTGGCCATTGCTTTTATAGGCAATAATGGTTTGAAGCTTAATTGATTGCGACAAGGCGGCTGGGGGCACTAGGCTGCTGGGTCGACAATGTGACGATCTGCGTAGAGGTTTCTACTCCATTTGTCACTTCTACCCGGTAAGCGCCATCCTGCAATTCGTTCAGATTTAAGCGGATACGAGACGTTTTTTCATTCTTACCAACGCGTTGGTAGAACAAGACTTTTCCATCGGCATTCTTTAGCCGAATATCGACTGCACCGCCTGTTTCTTTATCAAGAGCAATCTGAAGTTTTCCTTCCATTGTCGAGTAAATACCCGTTTTGTAGGCTGCAACGGCCGCTGGGCGGCTACCAGGGTTTACTTCGGCCAATGAAGCAGAAAAAGTAACTAAGCTTAATGTGAAAGCAACGAGCAGAGGTTTGAAGAGCGTTTTCATGATTTATGTGTTTTTTGTTTCAGTTTAAAATCTAGTCGGGTTATTCCCGATTGGTGAAACAAAGATATAGGCAGTAGCTGGTACTATGCATTACAAACTACCAGAACGGTTTAACGGCTTGATGAATGGTGGGAAAGTAAGGATGACTGAGCGAACGGCCGTTTTTGGCACTATACAAAGGATTATCCGGAAAGCGAGGAAAGAAATCGTGCTTTCCGTCGAGCGCCAATCCTATGATACAGAAACCTGTCAGAGCAAGAAGTATACATATCTACAGGGAATTATAAAATTGCGTTTGCTAATTACTATTGCTGATCAAGCCCTGACTTGAATCAACAACGCAAACTGCACTTGCAATACTGCTAATTGGAAGAAGCTATTGGATCAACTGAAAAAATAGAGGCTACCTGCTCATTGCCATATAGAATTTCCTGTCGCTGATCAAAAGAGCTCAACGCCAGAATTAGAATAAAGCCTGGTAGCAGGATTAGCATAGTAACCAGTACCAAAGCACCAAATAAAATGGCAAGAGCAATGCGCATGCCCTGAATAAAGAGAGAAACAGAATAGGCTGCTTTCATCTGATGAAATGAAAGTTTAGTGTAAACTATTTAGTAGGGTTACATAAAAAAAGCAAAAATTAACCAGCAATAAAAAATATCAACCTTTTTCAGCAATCTCTATACAAATCTTGGACAGACCCTCAAAACACAAACTATTTCAACATTATCAGGATATATACTGGCCAGAAAATTCAATTGATAAGAAGGCTTGGTCACTAATCATTTACAATAAGCCCAATTTACAAATATCATATCTGATTTTCACAGAAAGTGGAGTATTCTGCCAATCTACTTTCCACAAAAAAAATAATTTCATGCATTTATCAACCTTTATGATCAGAACCAGTAGGGCGCACCATTGCATCCACAAAATCAGCCATGATAGCTTGTTAATCAGACAAATAACGACCCTGAACCGGGACAGAATAACCGACATATTACTGACAAAGGACGGTTCCCGCTGACATGCCATTTTTGTCGGCACCAGCTGGGGTTGAACAGTCAAAGACTGCCTGAGCTATTGACCCTCGTCCGTTCGTCGGTAAGAAACCGGTGTCTATCCGATTGATTCCCCCCTTCATCCACTTTTGTTTTCGGGCATCAAGACTGCGTTACACCTTTGTAGTGTCCAAGAACATTTCTATGAAAACGCACACTTTACTACTTCTCACAACTTTACTTGCTGCCAGTTTACTAACACCTGCCTGGGCTCAGTTTCCGACGATGGGTGCCTCCTCTCAAACGAAGGCATTGCCTGGTACTGCGGGTGACCAAAGTCCCAAAGGAAGTGCTAAACTTACTGGCTCCGTCATGGATTCAACGCAAGCGAAAGCGGTTGAATTCGCCAGTATTGCCCTCTATAATAAAACCACAGGCAAAGCCATAGATGGTACGGTAGCCGATGAAAAAGGCAAATTCACCCTCGCAAAGCTGGTAGCGGGTGACTACAGAGTGCTGGTCAGCTTTGTCGGCTTCCGCAATAAAACAATAGAGAACGTCACGTTAGCCAACGGTCAAACCCTGGATTTAGGAACGATTCAACTTAGCTCCAGCGTAAAAACGCTTGCCGAAGT
This sequence comes from Spirosoma endbachense, assembly GCF_010233585.1. Taxonomy (NCBI): domain Bacteria; kingdom Pseudomonadati; phylum Bacteroidota; class Cytophagia; order Cytophagales; family Cytophagaceae; genus Spirosoma; species Spirosoma endbachense. The sequence continues at coordinate 1,141,960 of NZ_CP045997.1, read as the reverse complement.
AACGGTAACTGGTCAAGCCGCGATCATTGAAGAAAAAGTAGATCGACTGGTTTACAATGCCGATAAAGACATTACAGCCAAGGGTGGAGACGCTACCGATATCCTGCGAAAAGTGCCTCTGCTCACGGTAGATCTGGACGGTAACGTTTCGCTACGTGGTAGTTCTAACATTCGGGTGTTGATCAACAATAAGCCCAGCACGATCGTTGCCAGCAGTGTAGCTGATGCACTCAAGCAAATTCCGGCCGACCAGATCAAAACGGTTGAAGTCATTACCAGTCCGTCGGCCAAATATGATGCTGAAGGTTCGGGCGGTATTATCAACATCATTACGAAAAAGAATAGCCTGCAGGGTCTGAACCTTAACATTGATTCGGGCGTGGGTAACCGTGGATCTATGCTGTCGCTGAACGGCAGCTACCGCAAGGGCAAGGCAGGTTTTACGTTGGGCGGCTTTGGCCGAGCCATGTATAACACCATTACCAAAACCAACCTCGACCAGACCAGCCAGGTTAACAACGTTTCGACGCTAACCCGACAGACTGGCGATGGAACAAGTCAGGGATTGTTTGGACAATATAATCTGGGCTTCGACTACGATCTGGCTAAAAACCAAAGTCTGACGGCAGGAGTACGCTATGGTGTACGTAACATGATCAGTCAGCAGGATTTGGTGACCCAGCTTTTTACGAACGGCACACTCGGCTCGACTTCTAATCGGAACGTAGATTCAAAAAATCTCTCGGGAACAGTGGATGCCAATGTCGATTACCTGCATACATTTAAGCCTCAGCAGGAGTGGAGCATTTCGACCCTTTACAGCCGTAATGATCTAACCAATAACTTCGACGCTGATTTGCTCAATGGCTCGGGTGCTCTGACCGGGCGTCAACAGAACCTGAATAAGAATGTCAATCAGGAATTTACCTTACAAACCGATTACCAGACACCGATCAAGAAAAATCAGCTGATTGAGTTTGGGGCAAAAGGTATAATCCGGCAGGTCAACAGCGACTACCGCTACCTGTTAGCCGGTCCAACGGGTAATTTCACTACCGAAAACAATGGTACGCTGGGCGAACTGCTTTACCATCAGAACATTGCAGCCGGTTATACATCGTATACCTATACCACCAAGCAACGCTATACGTTCAAAGGAGGACTTCGTTATGAGCACACCTTTATCGACGCCAGCACCAAAGAAGGAGGAACGCTCGGCATTGGCAATTATGGTGTATTAGTACCCAGCATCAATGCGTCAAAAACCATTAAAGGTACTACGGTAAAACTAGGGTATAACCGTCGGATTCAGCGACCTGGCCTTCAGCAGTTAAACCCTAATTTTAATGCCGCCAACCCGCAGAATATTACGGTTGGTAATCCAACCTTACGGCCCGAACTGACTAACAATTTTGAGTTGGGATTGAGTAAAACGATCAAGAAAACGTTCATCAATGCTACTTTCTTCGGGCGCGTAACGAACAATGCCATCACACAGGTAAGACAGCCTTCCGACACGCTGGCAGGAGCCATTGTCACTAGTTATCAGAACATTGGCCGTCAGTATACGTATGGCACCAACACGTTTGCCAATGTAGCCGTGACATCAAAAATCAACGTTGGGGTATTTTTAAATATATTCTATAGCAGCCTGAGCGGCCAGACACTGGGTAGCGACGGAGCGTCGACGGAGTTTACCAACACTGGTTTTAACGTTGGCGGTGGTACGTTTGCTTCGGCACAGTTCAAAAATGGATGGGGAGCGCAGGCATTCGGATTTATGCAGGGATCGCAGGTGCAGTTGCAGGGACGGCAGGGCGGCTTTGGTTTCTATACCATCGGCGTCAAGAAAGATTTCAGCAATAAGAAAGGAAGCGTCGGTATTGCGGCCGAAAATTTCCTCTCGAACCGGTTCAACATTCACACTGTACTTAATTCACCCCAATTCAATCAGGTAAACGACGTGTACCTCTACAACCGAGGCATTCGCCTGACGTTTACCTACAAAATTGGTAAGATGACGATGGATGCGCCACGCAAAAAAGCCAAGTCAGTAAATAATGATGATGTAAAAAGCGATGGAAGCGGGCAGGCTCCAGCGGGTGGAACGCCCACTGGCGGTGGAACGCCCCGCCAATAGATCATCACCAGCCAGGGTAGGCACATGACTATCCTAGCTGGTCAGCATCAACCACTTACTCATCTATCTTTGGTTAATGTCCATTATCAACATACCTTACCTCATCAATTAAATAAAATTACGTTTGCCTAATGAAAACTAACAAACTTCTGGCCGTTGCCATGGCCGCCTTCGTCTCAGTCAGTGCGTATGCCCAAACGGTGGACGAAATCGTAGACAAACATATTGCTGCGCTGGGTGGCATCGATAAATTGAAAGGCGTTACTACCCTTGTTACAGAACGGTCGATTTCGGTTCAGGGAATGGAAATTCCCAGCAAAACGACGGTATCTGTAGGAAAAGCAATGCGAACAGAATCGTCGGTGATGGGCAATTCCATGATCCAGGTTGTAGAAGGCACCACGGGCTGGATGATCCGGCCGGCCATGATGCAGGGCACGGGTGAGCCCGAAGATATGCCCGCAGAGCAGGTTAAGCAACAACTAAGTCAGCTCGATCCCTTTGGCCCACTGGTCAATTATAAAGATAAAGGCAACAAAATTGAGCTGGTTGGCAAAGAAAAAGTAGACGGCAAAGATGCCTACCACCTGAAAGTAACTACTAAAGAAGGTCAGGCAATCGATGAGTTTATCGATGCCACTACCTACCTGGTCAGCAAAGTAAAATCGACGATGAACGGTCAGGATGGTGAAATTTCTTTTTCTGACTATAAAGATGTTGATGGTATTAAATTCGCCAACACCATGGAAATAAGCAACCCACAGATGGGTATGCTCACCATGGTTACCAACAAAATCTTGGTGAACAATAAGATAGACGACTCTATTTTCAAGAAACCAGCGAAGTAAGAACGAACTTCTAATTACTTTTTCTGTCCAGGCTGCTTTCTGCAAAGCAGCCTGGACTTTTTTCGTGTAGACGGTACCAGACATTTTGTGCAGCACATACTTTTCTGGCTTATAGGAGCTTAAAATCACCAAATCACGTAGTCAAAAGGCTAAGCCCATTTCTAGCAGAGACAGAATTTATGGGGTGATGATTGCCAAATACTTTTTTCGGGGTTAAGTTCAGCACTCAACGGCCTAAACTAACTTATAAGGTTGGCACACTCAACGAATTCAGTATCACCTTCTCTGCTACGTGGCATTGGCCGGTTTGATTTTATTGCGCTAATTATCAACATTACCATCGGAGCAGGCATTTTAGGCCTGCCAGCTAAACTGTATGCGCTAACTGGCACCTGGAGTCTACTGGCCTACGGGGTAAGCGCTGTAGTGGTGACGCTGATTATTCTGTGTTTTGCTGAAGTTAGCAGCCGGTTCAGTGGCACAGGTGGGCCGTATCTTTACGCCCGCGTCGCTTTTGGACCGCTGGTTGGGTTTGAAGTAGGCTGGCTATTCTGGCTTTCCCGAGTGGCAGCTTTTGCCTCTATCTGCAATTTATTTACTACCTACGCTGCTCTTTTCCGGCCCCAGCTGGCCGAAGGCTGGGAACGAATCGGCCTGATGACGGCTCTGGTCGTTTGCCTGGCCCTTCTGAATTATCTGGGCGTGAAACGGTCGGCACGGGTAAATACGGCGTTCACGATCAGCAAGTTGCTATCCATCGGTGTGTTCGCTGGAATTGGGCTATTTTTTATCGATACAACCGCCTTTAAGTTGCCGGCCTTCCCCTCCTATTCGTCGTTTTCCCAAACAGTTCTGCTGCTGATTTTTACCTTCTCAGGCTTCGATGTAGCAACCATACCTTCGGGCGAGGTCCAGCATCCTCAACGAACAATACCATTATCACTCCTATTGGCTATCGGTACGGTTGCCGTATTGTTTATTTGTGTACAGGTCGTTTGCATTGGCACATTGCCTGATTTAGCTCAGTCTGAACGCCCCTTGGCCGATGCGGCCCGGCACTTTATTGGTCCTTCAGGAGCTGGGTTTATTACGATCGTAGCGTTGTTAACGGCGTTAGGCACCCTCCATGCGTTAATGCTAACAGGACCCCGGCTCCTATTTGCAATGGCTGAGCAAGGGCAGCTGCCCCAATGGTTAGGGTCTACCCACCCGCGTTTCCGGACGCCCTATGCAGCAATTATAGTGACAGCCACCCTTCAACTCCTGCTGGCCATAACCGGAACGTTTCTTTATGCACTGACACTTAGTACACTGATTCGGTTGTCTTATTTTGCCCTTACCTGCGCGGCACTGCCGGTGTTGCGCCAACGAACCGACGTAATGCCTGCCCAGTTTCGAGTAGCCAATGGGCTACTGGTTTCCGGCCTTACTGTGTTACTTTGTGTTTGGCTACTGAGTAATAGTTCGGGGCGCGAAGCGCGGGATGTAGCGATAGCCACCGCTGCAGGATTGGCTATTTTTATCCTGATGCGCAATCGGCGGAAACGAGCATAATTGGATTGCCGATACATGTGATTAAAATTCACCTTATGCTTCATCATCCTATTCAACCTGTTCCAATTCGAACACCCCAGCGTGTTTGCGAAGTATCCTGGTTTTCTGATCTCTGTGGGGAAGACACCGAATTCCTGAGCGTTCGGGACCCTGCCCGAAGTACATTCGCTCATTGCCGCAACATCGCCCTTACTGCCGACCAGCTGGGATTCAGCAACCTGCTCCTGCCAACCTCATACATGCCTGGTCAGGAAGTAATTCCTTTTGCGGCCGGAATCGCGCCTGATCTTCAGAAAATCAGCTTATTAACGGCCATTCGCTGTGGTGAAATGCACCCGCCGATGCTAGCCCGTACGCTAGCTTCCCTCGATCACATGCTACAGGGACGGCTAACGATTAACATCATCAATTCTGATTTACCCGGTTATCGTGAAAACGCCGACTTTCGCTACCAGCGTTGCGCCGAAACCATTCAGATCCTGAAACAGGCCTGGACCAGCGATCGTATCGAACATGATGGCCCTGTGTATGGCCGTATATCGCTTTCAGTTGAACCCGTTAAACCCTATCAGCAGCATGGTGGACCACTGCTGTATTTCGGCGGAACATCAGAGGGGGCCCGAGACGTCTGTGCACGTTATTGCGACGTGTTTTTGATGTGGCCCGAAACCGAAGAAATGCTCTATGCTACGGTGCAGGACGTAGCCGAGCGGGCAGCCCGTTACGGGCGCACAATCGATTTTGGGCTACGTATTCACATTATCGTGCGCGAGACCGAGGCTGAAGCTCGTGCCTGGTCCAACCGATTAATGTCTAAATTCGACCCTTTACGTGGAGCTGCGTTAAAAAATGCCTCACAAAGCTCCTGGTCTCTGGGTGTAAAGCGACAAAATCAACTACGCGAAGAAGCCGACATGAATGGTTATATAGAACCGTTACTCTGGACCGACATCGGCAAGGCTCGCTCAGGAGCAGGCGCGGCACTCGTGGGAAGCGCCGATCAGATTCTTGAGAAAATCAACCGCTACATGGACATGGGTATACGGTCCTTTATATTCTCGGGCTATCCACTGATCGAAGAGGCCGAATGGTTTGCTCAGTTAATACTCCCTCGACTGCCAAACGTATCGATGTCGATGATTCAAGGCCGTATTCCGACCTAAACGCTGGCAATAAGCAGGACTGCCAGCTCATACAAACAGTTTAAACTCCCTGTAACAGATTATAGTAATCCGAACAGCCTGCCAGTTCCCTCCGATCCCGGCTTCAGCATCCCTGTACACCCATAGTCATCATACTCGCCAGGCCGCTGAACGACTATCGGTGTAGCAGCCCTGGTTCGGATGTATAACCATGAAACGGGTCGATATCGGCCTGGCGAGGTTTATACTTAGGACTTTCGCACAGAACCGTGCCACCGTAACGGCGGACCGTGGTTATCAGGAGCAGCATCAGTAACCACGGTCCGCCGTTACGGCGGCACGGTTCTCAGCGAATGTCCTAACACGATGAAGTCATTTATCTATTGGCCTAAAAACGAACGCATTTGGCCTGAACAGGAACGCCCGTTCTGCGGAAGTTGAGGAATATTGTCTGCTCGTCAATACTGATGGACAGACACCTCCTTTCAAACTATCCGCCATGAAATTATCCTACCAAATCTGCTGCTTAATTTTGGGGTTGGCTACCTCCGTCCTGGCCCAAACGACCCTTAACGGATCGATTCGCGATGAAGCGGGTAAGCCCTTGCCCTTCGCCACAATTGCCTTGCTTAGTGCCCGCGATTCCAGTTTAGTTAAAGGTACCATCAGCAAAGAAACCGGTGTGTATGAATTCGAGAACATTCAACCGGGTCAGTATCGACTGGCGGCTTCGGCTGTGGGTTATGCCTCAACTCGCTCCCAAACCGTGTCGGTTGGCACTACGGCGAATAAGCTGCCTGCACTGATTCTGAGTCCAGCGACCAAAACGCTCGGCGAAGTGACGGTGACAGCTCAAAAACCCTTGTTCGAACAGCAGATTGACCGCATGGTGATCAATGTGCAAAGCAGCATTACAGCAGCTGGCGGCTCCGCTCTGGACATCCTCGAACGTTCGCCGGGCGTAACCGTTAACCGCCAGAACAATAGCCTGACCATGAGCGGCAAAGGGGGCGTGATGGTGATGCTTAACGGTAAACTTACGCGCTTGCCCATAGCGACGGTGATGGAAATGCTGGCGGGAATGACTGCCAGCGATATTGAAAAAATTGAACTCATAACCACACCACCCGCCCGCTATGATGCCGAGGGTGATGCAGGGCTTATCAATATTGTTACGAAGAAAAACAGTGCCTATGGTACCAATGGCAACCTGTCAGCTACGTTTGGCTACGGCTGGTATGAACGTCCTTCGGCTACGCTCAACCTCAACCACCGGCAACAGAAACTTAACCTATATGGCGGCTACTCATTTATCCGGAATCGGAGTTGGGAAGAGTATGCCCTGAGCCGTGTAGTGTCGCAAACCGACGGCCCCCTCATGACCGACATTGTCTCAAATCGCTATCCGCTTCGTACCATCCATACGGCCAGAATTGGGTTCGATTATACACTAAATCCACATACAACGCTGAGTGGGCTGATCTCAGGATTCAGCAATAAATGGTCGGCCGACATGCCCACACTTTCTTCGGTCCGGAAAAATCAGGAACTCATCAGCCAGAATGCAATACTGGCTCACCGAACCAACCACTGGCAGCATGGACTCATAAACGTTAATCTACGGCATGTTTTCCCGAATAAGCAGGAATGGAGCCTGGATATTGACCGGCTGTATTACGTCAATCAGAATCCTGCTTACTACGTCAATACTATTCAGAATCTAAAGGCAGCTACGCAGGATGAGCAACAATTCAGGACACTGAAAGAAACACCTGTTCGAATGTGGGTACTCAAAACAGACTTTATAAAGCCGCTCAGCGCGAAAGGTCGTTTAGAAACCGGCCTGAAAGCGACTACTACCTCGCTCAATAATTCCATCACTTTAGATCGGCGAGTTGGGGATCGCTGGCAAGCGGATACGCTTTTCACCAATCGATATAGCCTCACCGAGACGATTCTGGCCGGGTATGCCAGCCTAAACCAGCCACTCGATGCTAAAACAACGCTTCAGGCCGGGGTTCGCTATGAATATACCCAAACCGACATTGAAACTCCGGAAGGAAAATTGTTGGTACACCGGCGATATGGCAACTTTTTCCCGAGTGTCTTTCTGTCCCGAAAATTCAGTAGGAAACACGCCATCAACCTGGCCTATAACCGACGGATCACTCGGCCATCCTACGACGATCTGGCACCGTTCTTTGTGTTTTATGACCCCAATACATACGTTTCTGGCAATCCAGCCTTGTTTCCTACCCTATCCGATGCCATTCAGGGCAACTATATTTTTAAGGATACTTATATTTTTTCGCTGAAATATACGCAGAGCCAGAACGTAATTGCGACACTTCAACCGCACCTCAACCCAGCAACCAATCAGCTGTACTACTACCCCGAAAATATGGCCCGGCAAAACACGCTCGCGTTAACGACAAGCCTGCCGATAGCGATTACTTCCTGGTGGCAAAGTCAAAACAATCTGACGGGCTTTTACCAGAACCTGACGACAACATACCAGAGTCAGCCTGTAAACCAGAAAGCCTATACGCTTCAACTTACCTCGTCGCATACGATTAAACTGCCTCGCCGGTTCACTGCTGAGGTGACTGGTATGTATCAGAGTCCATCGATTGTTGGCCTGTATCGTACGCGAGCTTCAGGGCAGGTTATCGTCGGTGTTCAAAAGATACTGACTGCCGATAAAGGTACATTCCGACTGGCAGTCAGTGATTTATTCTGGACCAATATTTATAGCACCCAAAGTAACATACCAGCCCTTAACCTGAACGACCGGGGTACATACCACTTCGAGCCGCGCGTGATTCGATTCACCTACTCACGCAATTTCGGTAGCCAGACGGTGAAAGCAGCCAATCGACGGGCGACTGGTTCGGAAGAAGAACGTGGACGGCTCACGCAATGAGTCGGCCAGTTTTTGCATAACCAGCGGGTGAAGCTACTCCTGCCTACAGCCTTGATATACTGATAACCAGTAGTCTAAGCTTCTCCAATTTATGCTTACCTTGTTTTTATACTGGCTCTGCCGAATGACAAAACCAAGTAGGTAGACTCCTTAAACCCTCTCTTTTAAACCGACCAATGAGCCGTTTCGTATTAGTAATAACCCTACTGACACTGCCATTGATGAGCTTTAGTCAGTCGCCACGAGCCTATTTTGAACAGATTACCACGGCTAATGGACTGCCCGAAAACTCGGTTAGCTGCATGCTACAGGATCATTTGGGGTTTATGTGGCTGGGGACTCAGAACGGATTAGTGCGGTATGATGGCAACCAGATGACCGTATATCAGTACGACCCTGACGACCCATACAGCCTGAAACACAATGCTATTTGCCATTTGTATGAAGACCGACAGGGCAATATATGGGTAGGCTGCGTGGGTGGTTTGTATTGCTTTGACCGGGCCACACAACGATTTATACCGTACTCGCCAGAAAAAGGAACGGAATATCCAGGCCGGTTTGAATTTATTTACCAGGACAGACGGGGGAGTTTTTGGGTCATTACCGACAGGAGAAATTTACGAGTCTTACATCAGTATAACCCCAAAATGGGTCGGTGGACACACTACGAGCATAATCCCGCTGAGCGGGATGGACTGGCGTTTACCGATGTATTGATCATGTCGGCAACAGGGGTTCGGCTGGCCTGTTTCCTGGAAGATGCCCAGGGCGACCTTTGGGTAGTAACCCGCCAGGGAGCCACCGTCAATTCTGACGCGCGACTGCATCGATACGACCGGGCCAGCGATCGATTCAGACCCTATCAGCCAACGGGCATTTCGGCTATACATCCGCCCCTCAATTACGTCAAATCGCCCCGTTTAGACCGCAAAGGTATGATTTGGGTGCCTACCTACGGCAATGGCCTGTATCAGATCAATCCAAGGACCAATCAACTTATCGCCCATTATCGACACAATCCACACGATGCCCATAGCCTGATTTCCGATACGACCCGAACCGTATATGAAGATCGCTCGGGATTTCTCTGGATTTCTACGTTTTATGGCCTGGATCGCCTGGACCCTAAAACCCATTTATTTACCCATTTTTCCCATGACCCCACCAACCTGAATACGCCATCCGATAAAGTACTCGATGCATTTGGTGAGACGACCAATGGCAACATCTGGTTTGGGACAGCACTGGCGGGAATAGATGAATATGACCGAAAGACAGGGCGTTTTATTCGGTACTCGCGGAACACCGGGCAACCGGGTGCTCTGGCAGTTGGAAAAGCGGGATCGTTTTTGATTGACAAAACCGACTTAATCTGGGCGGGGACCATCCATACTGGCCTCAACAAGCAGACGCGGATGACGCGTTTCTCGGTCTTCGATTACCAGTCTCGACTACTCGCTCACCTGGCTTCTTCTGCGGTAAGTACTATCTATGAAGCCCCTTCCGAACCAGGTGTGCTTTGGTTTGGTACGAATGCAGGACTCGATCGGTACGATAAAAAAACGGGAAAGTTGACCCACTATGCCCTGGATCTGAAGAATGTAGCAACCATAGGCAACGACCGGGTAAGCACCCTAACCGAAGATGCCAGTGGTCGCTTTTGGATAGGAACGACCAACGGACTTTACCTGATGGATCGAAAGCGGGGGACGTTCACCCGATATAAACAAAATCCAGGTAACGCTAACTCTCTGAACTTAAATTGGATCAAGACAATCCTGTCGGCACGGGATGGTACCTTATGGATTGGCACCGAGTTTGGGTTGAATCAGTTCAATCCGCAAACAGGTCAGTTTACCCATTATTACGGGGCCGATACACTCTACCATCCAAGCTTGTATCGGTTCGTTAATACAATTAGCACAACGGCCCGTCGGCTTGTGTCAGCCTGGCATACCAGGAGTGAGCACGATATTACGAAGGCATTTACCCTCGCCCAACCGACTACAGTCGCTATTTCGGCGATGGGTGCGGTAACCTCAGCCCAAAAGAATGACTACGGCTGGATTGAGGATGCCTCCGGACGTAAGGTCTGGGAAATAAGTTACCCGCGTACCCGCTACGCCGGGGGTGAAAACAGGCGCATGCAAATCGATACTCTGCACTTACCGGCAGGCGCCTACCGACTTCAGTATAGAGCGAATGAGGGGTCTGCACAAACGCGATTCAACATGCCCGTTCCTACACCCTATCATCCAGAACTTTGGGGTATTCAGGTCATAAAAATTACGTCTGAGGAAGGTGACACCCTAATCCGGCTGGCCAAAAAGTGGGTTTATTCCGGCTTATCATCTGTTGTTGTTAATGTACTTCACGAAGATAAAAAAGGGCGGATCTGGATTGGGACCAACGGGGGTGGCCTGAACGGCTACGATCCAGCGACAGGCAAGTTCACGTTCTATCGCGAACCAATGAATGGGTTTAGCCAAATCACGGCCATTCACGAAGAACCCAATGGAACACTTTGGGTAGGTGATTATTTTCATGGATTGTTCTCGTTTAACGCCGATAAAGGGATCACAAAACACTACACGACCGTTCAGGGCCTTTCCCATAATAGCATCATGGGTATTGTGTCGGATGACGACGGATATCTCTGGCTGAGTACATTCAATGGCCTGTCCCGGTTTGATCCGGCAACCAGCCGTTTTCGTACCTACTCGAATTCGCATGGATTGCAGGGATTGGTATTTCGCTATTCTCCGTTTAGAAGTTCGGCAGGTGACGTATTCTTCCCCGGCGATCATGGCATCAGCCTGTTAGCCAAACATCAGGTATTCGACGATCCTTACCCGCCCAAAATAACGCTGACAGATGTAGCGATATTCAACCAAAAAGCAGCTATTGGCTCCAATGCCCCCTTGCCTGCTGACGTGTCGATTGCAGATAACATTACTCTGGCCCACAACCAGAATGAATTGACGTTTTCATTTGCAGCGCTTCATTATAACCGTAATCCGGAGTGTCGATATGCATTCAAGCTTGAACCATACGACAACGAATGGGTCCAGGCGGGATCAACCCGGCAGGCCCGTTATACAGCTCTGAAACCCGGATCATATACATTCAGGGTTAAAGCTGCCAACGCCGATGGAGTATGGAACGAGAAAGGTGCCCAAATTGCAGTCGTTATTTTACCCCCCTGGTGGCAATCCTGGTGGGCCTATTTGCTATATGCACTCTTTATTGGAGGAAGCATAGGGGCGTTTATTCAATACCGTTCGAGCGCCTTACGGCGAGAAAATCGGGTACTGGAAGAAAAAGTGGCGGATCGAACGAACCAACTCCAACAATCATTGGAACAGCTCAAGTCCACCCAGACTCAACTCATCCAGCGGGAGAAAATGGCCTCCCTGGGCGAGCTCACGGCAGGCATCGCCCATGAAATCCAGAATCCCTTAAACTTCGTCAATAACTTCGCCGAACTGAGCACCGAACTGATGGAGGAACTCGATGAGGAAACCCATCAGGGAAATACCGACCAGATCAAACTCATTGCCCGTGATATCAAAGACAACTTAAGCAAAATCACCCGTCACGGCCAACGCGCCAGCAGCATCGTCAAAGGCATGCTCGAACACTCCCGTACCAGCTCGGGTCAGAAGGAGCCCACCGACCTCAACGCCTTAGCCGATGAATACCTACGACTGGCTTATCAGGGTTTGCGAGCCAAAGACCTAACCTTTAGCTGCGAGTTAGTCACCGACTTTGCCCCAAACTTGCCTCTGGCGAACCTAGTGCCCCAAGAGATCGGCCGGGTGTTGTTGAACCTGTACAACAATGCCTTCTACGCGGTTGCTGAACGGCAGAAAACAGCATCACCGGCGTATCAGCCCACCGTTTGGGTGCGTACGGCTCAGGTCGATGGCAGCGTGCAGATTCGGGTCAAAGACAATGGCACGGGCATTCCGGAATCGGTGAAGGCGAAGATTTTTCAACCCTTCTTTACGACCAAGCCTACGGGAGAGGGCACGGGTTTAGGGCTGTCGTTGAGTTATGATATTGTGATCAAGGGGCATGGGGGTGCACTCGACGTGCAGAGCGAAGCGGGACAGTTCACAGAATTCAGGCTCTTACTACCCATTGCTTAAGTCCACAGCAACTAACCAGGATCGCAACCATTATTGGCCTAAAAACGAACACATTTGGCCTAAAACAAAATGTCTGTTTGCTGGACATTGAGGAATATTGTCTGTCTATCCTAATCGACAAAGATGAACCTTCCTCACCCAAAATCCTATGCGTCAGACCCTTACCGCCATCCTACTCTGTGTATGTCTGATTTCCGCAACCAGTACCGCTTTTATCGGTTCTCGAACGAATAACGATATACAAGTCATGTTCAAACTGAAGATAACCGAATGGACAAATCCAGATTCGGTGGCTGTCTACTGGTTTCTTATGCCCTTTCAAAAAGGAGAGAATACGGCCAGTGCTACAAAAGGCCCTTATTTCATGCGCGCTCCTGGTGCCGAAGGTCTTTATCAGGTAACCATCCCATTCCCTGATTCTGTTGCAGGAAAAACACTGTTCTATCGGTATCAGTCAACCCAGAACAGGACCGATACATGGAGAAGAGTGACGTTCGATACAAAGGAATCTTTAGTGAGAACAGACCTTTGGGGCTATATTGATGGGTTAACGGGAAACGTGAAATCAGCACGACCCATGCCCGTTCGGCAAACCAATACGCCCGAAGAAGCTGCCGAATTGGCCAAACCCCTTATCGGTATTACAACGAACGGAAAACCCATCCGAAATTTATTTCCGATCAAAAAGACGGGGGTTGGTACCAAACCCATTCAGCAAGCCGTAACCATCTTTCTGAACGCTCTTACCCCTGACCAAAAAACCAAGTGCCTGTTTCCGGTTGAATCTGATGAGTGGCGAAAATGGCATAACATCGAATTCTACAAACGAACGGGTATTGGTCTGGAGGAAATGACAAAGGCCCAAAAAGACCTTGCTTTCGGCATTCTGACCACTGGGCTTAGTCCAAAAGGTCTTCAGAAGTCGACGGATATCATGGCCATGGAAACGTATCTCGCCTATCTGACACCGGCCAATCCACTTCTGGGTGGTGAAAAATATTGGTTTACGTTTATGGGCCTGCCTTCCGATACCGAACCCTGGGGCTGGCAAATCGACGGGCATCATCTGGTTATCAACTACTTCGTGCTGGGCGATCAGGTGGTGATGACCCCTACGTTTATGGGTTCGGAACCGACTAATATCGAATCGGGGCCGAACAAAGGGCTTCGGACGTATGAAGCCGAGGGGAAAAAAGGAGAAGCTTTATATGCGTCACTGAGTCCGCAGCAAAAGAAAAAAGCGAGGTTATGGCATCAAAAAGACTATGATTTCAACTGGGCAGAAGCCTTTAAGGATAACGAAATAATAGCCACCACGGGCATTTCGGCGAACGATTTATCCAAGCCTCAACAGGCAGTTTTGCTTGATTTAGTGGCAGAGTATGTGGGTAATATGAAGGAAGGCCATGCCCGAGTAAAAATGGCGGAAGTAAAAGCTCACCTATCCGAAACCCGCTTTACGTGGGTACAAAGCGAAGCGCCCGACAGCCCTTTTTATTACCGTATCCATAGCCCCGTTATTCTGATCGAATTTGATCATCAGATTCCCGTTACGATCTGGGATCGGTCGAAGGTGCGACCAGGTCCTGTAAAAACACATATTCATACCGTTGTCAGAACGCCCAACGGAAATGATTATGGCAGGGATTTGCTGAAAGAGCATTTGAACAGGCATCATGCTCATAACAAATAGCCAGTTCCTCAAACCCACACCGCTCATGGTAAAACTTGACAAATTCCTGTACCGGAATACAGGATTGTGCTTCGCTGTGTTTTTTGTGTTTGTCCTGTGGGCGTTTTGGCCCCGTTATTTCTCCGATGTGTTGGGACAAAAAGAAATGCGATTTCATACCCACGGCATCACGCTGACACTCTGGTGTATACTGCTAATCGTTCAGGCTTACCTCATTCGAACGAAACACAAACGTACTCACCGGCTGGTGGGCAGGTTTTCGTACCTTCTTGTTCCGCTCATCATTATTACGACTATTAACCTGAAGCATTTCAGAATGCAGGGAAGTAATATGCTGGCCGATAGGCCTTACTATAGTCTGGCCCTGATTCTGAACGGATTAGTACTATTTACCCTGCTTTATGGACTGGCGATCTATTACCGGCTTACACCCCTTGTTCATGCCCGTTATATGGTTTCTACGATGTTCGCCTTTTTTACACCCGTCACCGACCGAATTATATCCCGCCATTTCAAGCCATTGCTTCAGTTTGTTCCTGTGCTTGAGGGAAAACCCATTGCTCCGGTTATTGGGTTTGCAATGGCCGACAGCCTGTTGCTCATTCTGTTGCTTTGGGATTGGCGAACCAATCGTCGGCTCGATGTTTTTCCAATTGCCCTTGGTCTGTTCGTCCTGTATCAGGCCTCTGTATTGACGTTTTATCACTTTGCCTTCTGGCGGGCATTCGGGGCCTGGTTCGTTAGGTTGCCTCTGTCCTGAACGTTATCTCCGGCACTTACTAACCGATTAACTTCCTCTCCACACAATGAACCCCACCCTAAATCGCCTTCATACGTCCCTGCCAGCAAGCTCACAAAACAGCCGCATTGAGTCAATTGATGTGCTGCGTGGTCTGGTCATGGTGATAATGGCCCTGGATCACGTCCGGCACCTGTTTCATAGCACCGCCTTCACCGACAACCCACTGAATTTAGCGACTACTACGCCCGCCCTATTTTTCACCCGGTGGATCACCCATAGTTGCGCTCCGATTTTCGTATTTCTCTCGGGCACATCCATCTATTTACAAAGCCAGCGGAAGACAAAACGAGAGCTCAGTATCTTTCTGATTAAACGAGGTTTATGGTTAATTTTTACCGAAGTCACGATCGTTACACTGGGCATTACGTTCAATCCGTTTTATGGTGCCCTTATCTTGCAGGTTATATGGGCTATTGGCAGTAGCATGCTTATCCTGGGACTACTTATTCATCTGCCTTTCAGACTGATTCTATCAATAGGACTGGCTATTGTGCTGGGGCATAATCTGCTGGATACACCCGAAGCCGTTCCCGGATTTAAGCCGGGCCTCTGTTGGGCAGTGCTGCATTATCCAGGCAAGTATCGCTTTGCTGTCGATCATCAGATTAACTACGACTATCCATTTATGCCGTGGCTGGGGCTGATGCTGGTAGGCTATTGCGCAGGTGTATTCTTCGTGTCCACCGTTACACGGGCACAACGACGAATGATACTGACCCGCACGGGTCTGGGATTGATCGCTTTCTTTATCCTGCTGCGGTTCAGCAATACGTATGGCGACCCGCTTGTGTGGAGTCCGCAAAAAAATGGGCTATTCACTCTGCTTTCGTTCATCAATGTTCAGAAATACCCGCCCTCACTGCTTTATATGTGTATCACGATTGGTCCGGCACTGCTCTTCCTGGCCGTTATCGAGTCACTCAGGAATCGGCTTACAACTGTCATGCGAACCTTTGGCCGGACGGCGTTTTTCTACTACATCATCCATTGGTACTTAATTCATACACTCTGCCTGATTGCCTTCCTAATGCGGGGACATGCGTGGGCAGCTATCTGGAAAATACCGAAAGCCATCAAGTTTATTGTGCCCGGCGAGGGAGTAAGCCTGCCCGTTGTTTATCTGATTTGGGGACTGGTTATCCTGACGATGTATCCACTCTGCCGTTGGTATGATGCCTATAAAACCAGCCATCAAAAGCAGTGGTGGCTGAGCTATTTGTAAAACTAAGCCCCTCAGGCGTTGAAGTCTACCCAAACTATTTATACCGTGTATTATATCTGGAATTTCGTAATTTTTGCTCAGAATTGTCAGTATAGCGCCCCATGATAACAATTTTAGTCGTCGACGACGAGGTGGATCTGGAGCCGCTCCTGCGTGGTCGATTTCGGCGACAGATTCAACAGCAAATCTATACCTTCCTGTTTGCCCGAAATGGCCGCCAGGGTCTCGCCCTCATTCGGGAGCAGCCCGCTATCGATCTCATTCTGCTTGACATCCAAATGCCTGAAATGGATGGATTGGCGCTATTAAATGAGCTGGCGGCCTTAAATGTACTCATTGGCACGGTCATGGTATCGGCCTATGGCGACATGAACAACATCCGTACGGCCATGAACCGGGGCGCATTTGACTTTGTCACCAAACCCATCGATTTCACAGACCTTAGCCTTACCATTGAAAAAACGGCCCGATATGTCCAACAGCTGCGTGAGTCGCAGCAATTAAAGATAATTAGTGACTTAAAATCCCGTTTCTTCGATAATATTACCCATGAATTCCGTACCCCACTTACGCTGATCCTATCACCGATCGAGCAGATCCTGCAACGCCCGCCCGAACCCCAGGAACTGCGGAAAAGCCTGCTGATGGTAGAGCGAAATGCCCAGCAATTATTACGACTCATCAACCAGTTGCTGGATCTGGCTAAACTCGAATCGGGACACTTAACCCTTTCTACCAGAGCCGGTGATTTGACGGGTTTTGTCGGTCAGATTGTCCAATCCTTCAAACCCCTGGCCGACAGTCGGCAACTAACCCTGGATTTCCAAAGTGACCTGATCGGGTTCCATGTCTTCGATAGTGAAAAGCTGGAGCAAATCGTCTATAATCTGGTCATGAATGCACTCAAGTTCACAGCTTCAGGTCAGATACGGGTTCGATTAACGCAGGAGACGACCATTCAGCTCGTTGTCCTGGACACGGGCATTGGGATAGCTCCGGAAAAACTCCCCTATATTTTTAATCGCTTCTACCAGATCCTTCCACCCCAAACCGATCAACGACAATCGCTGGCAACCGAAGCCCTGCCTGGTTTTACCAATTCAGGCACGGGTATCGGCCTGGCTTTAGTTAAAGAATTAACCGAACTAATGGGAGGCACCGTATCCGTAGCCAGCATGGTCCAAAGCTCGGTTAGTGAGGAATCTGGCACTCAATTCACGATCAACTTACCCTTTCAGGCGGTGGATCTGGATGCTGATTCTGCATCATCCTTAGTAGAATGGGGACATCCTACTGTCAATCCATCTTTCGAGTCGGGACTTGTAGAGCCTATACCGCCGTCGGACATTGAAAAAGCTTTGGTATTAGTTGTCGAAGACAATCATGAACTCAGAGACTTTATTGCCAAGGAATTATCGACTGTATATCGGGTAATAACTGCCGACAATGGTGAAGCCGGATGGGAATTGGCTAAAGCCGAACTACCCGATATGGTCCTGACCGATGTGATGATGCCGGGAATCGACGGGTATGAATTAACCCATCGGCTGAAAAATGACCTCAGTACTGATCATATTGCCGTAATCATTCTTAGTGCAAAATCCGCCCATCCCAGCCGGATCGAGGGTTTAAAACAGGGAGCTGATGACTACATCAGTAAGCCCTTTCATGTTGACGAACTGCATCTGCGATTACATAACCTGCTGACTCGACAGCAAACGTTACGGGCACATTACCAACAATTGCTCACCCAGCCAGGCGATCGTTCTCCAACCGAAGCTATACCAGACAAATTTCTTCAGAAATTACAAACATTGCTCGAAAAGCATTTAGATGATAGCCAATTTGGTGTTAACGAACTGGCATATGAAGTAGGCATGAGCCGCCGAACTCTTGCCCGAAAATTGATGGCAATCACCAATTTGTCTATCAATGATTTTATGCGTCAATTCTGGCTTATGCGAGCAGCACAATTTCTACAGGAAGGCCATAACGTATCCGAAACTGCCTATTTGATAGGATACGAGAGCCCAACGCATTTTGCGGTTGTTTTTAAAGAGTTTTTCCAAAAGACTCCTTCTGAATTTATGAAAAGCTAAAGTCAAACAGCACCTGGCCGTTATTGTGACAGGGGAGATTATCCGGTATGAATTGCCCAACCTGCCTGCACTTCAGTTTGTTTGTCAGCAGGCGTTGACCGGTGGCGTCACAACCTCGCTCACAATGGATACACATGGTAAAAGTCTGAGTTATGCCCTGTTGGAAATGAAGATACCAGGCTAACCAGATCCGTACAATGGTGATAAGACGTCCCTGGCCTCTGTTGGCTTCATACGATATGATTATTTCTAATAATTTTATGGAAATTATAATTTACTTTGAGTCATTTAAATCGTTACACCTGATCAATTGAGTATCGACCGGCAATCTGACGTACTGCTCTGGAACGCCCTAATACAGGACGATCAGCATGCTTTTGCCGAGTTATACCAACGCTATCACCGTATCTTATACAGCTATGGGTACAAGGTAATCCCCAACGCAGCTTCGGTAGAAGATGCCATTCAGGATTTGTTTGTCGATATATGGCGGATGCGTCATTCCCTTTCTCTTGTCGATTCCGTCAAATTTTACCTGTTCCGTTCGCTTCGCCGAAAGATTTTCCATCTCAACGAACGCGAAAAACGTACCGATTCTGCCATTGCCTTCTCCACCGAAACTGAATTCGCCCAATCATCTGAACAGTTGATGGCCGATCGGGAGCAGGAAGCCCAACTTACCCAACGACTAGCGCAACTGGTTGCCCAATTACCCCAACGCCAGTTGGAAGTGGTAACCCTCCGCTTCTATCAAAACTTTAAAACCGACGAAATAGCCGCGATTATGGGTATTACCGAGAAGTCGGTTCGCAACACGCTTCACAAAGCACTCACTCACCTGCGCGAGCAGGCCGCCTATCTGGCTCCCTTGCTGGGATTTCTTCTGTTTTGGGTGTTGACATAGCCCTTTCCCCATTTCTTTTTCTCAAACGTAATTTTTTTTTCAAAACCGAGGGGACACTTTGGCGATTCCGCTCTCTTGTCTATAAACGTGTACTATTTCGCCATTTTGTTGCCCGATTACAATGCACAATTACCACGACTATACAGAAGAAGACCTGGCTCAGGATGATTTCTTTCGAAGATGGTTTCAGCAGCCTGATAGCGAAACGAATGCGTTCTGGACGGACTTCATGACGCAATATCCCGAAAAGCAATCGGTTGTTGTTGCGGCCAGAGCGCTGTTGAAAGCCGTAGAGCAAGTGCAGGTTTTGCCTACGCAGGCACAGGGTAGCCAGATGTGGACGAAGATTCAGCAACAGATTCAGGATGATGCAACCGAATTAGTAGATGAGCCTCAAGTCCATCGTATTGGCTACTGGCGACAATGGGCGGCCGCGGCCGCTATTCTTCTGTTAGTTGGTTTCGGCTGGTGGTTTGCAACGCGCCCCGGAACGATTGAAAAAACAATGGGTTATATACAGCCCAGGTCTCAATCAGAAGCGGAGTGGATCGACAAAGTCAACGAAACGAATCATACGCTCTCCATTAAGCTGAGTGATGGCAGTCAGGTTGTTTTACAGCCCCAAAGCCGGGTAAAGTACCCAAAAACGTTTTCGGTCGAGAAGCGCGAAATCAGGCTTGAGGGAGAAGGTTTTTTTGAGGTCATCAGGAATCCCAGACAACCGTTTATGGTTTATGCGAACGGACTGATCACGCAGGTGGTCGGCACGAGTTTTACCATTAAAGCCTTCCCAAACATGGCGAAGATAACGGTCGCGGTTCATACGGGGAAAGTCGCGGTTTTTACCGCAAAAGCCCTTCAAAAATCGCAGGAAGACCAGCAACGGATCGCCGGTATGCTCTTGTTGACGCCTAACCAGCAAGCGATATTCGATAAAGGCAGCGAACGGTTAACGGCTCGCTTAGTCGATGAGCCAATACTGGTCAAAAAGCCCGAAACCAAACAGTATTTCGTATTTGAAAATACGGCTGTCCCCGATGTATTTCACAAGTTGGAAGAGTCGTATGGCATATCCATCCAGTATGATCCAACCGTCTTCGACAAATGCAGCCTGACGGCTCCGCTGGGCAATGAACCGCTCTTTCGGAAGCTGGATATTATCTGTCAGACGATTGGGGCCACCTATGAAGTCTGGGGAACGAAGGTCATTATTTCCGGACCGGGTTGTCAGCCAAAATCGTAAATCAATCCTTTTTCAAAACCCACTAAACCCTGACTGAATGATAAAATCTGAACCTGACTGCTAAAAAAAGAACCGGATCAGCAGGCTAACCATGTTGCAACCATGATTGGCCCCAGATCCGGCCTTAGTAACGTTCCCTCTCCATTTTTCCGGCTTTGCAACAACCCTCAAAAAGGCGGGGACGGGATTGTTTTTGCCCATTGTTTCCAAAAATCTATTGACAAAAACCAGGCTAAAAGTATGAAAAAACTTGGGAAGTTATTTACCCTTACTACAATCATGAAGATTACTTGTGTACAGTTGATACTGGCTGTAGTCTTTGCGGGCTTAACGATGGCTCGAAACGGAATGGCACAGGATTTATTGAATCGGCCTATATCGGTTCAATTCGATCACAAGGACTTAAAAACCGTGCTCCGTCGCATCGAAAAAGCGGCTAATGTGAAGTTCACCTACGTTCCTCAACTGATCGAAACGGAGAACAAGGTGTCGATTCGGGCTACAAATGACCGGCTCGAAGTGGTGCTCGACCGGCTTCTGAAACCGCTGAATATCAGCTATCAGATTTCGGGAAATTATATTGTGCTACGAAGAGAAACATCGCGGGCAGACAATACATCCGTTCCAACCGAATCGCTTCGGGTCGATGATCTGATCGTTACGGGAACCATTACCGACGAAAAAGGAGTCACCTTACCGGGTGTTAGTGTGCTGCTGAAAGGCACGCAGCGCGGTACCGTCACCGATGGCAATGGCGCATTTCGATTGGCTGTGCCTACGAATTCAGCGATACTGGTGTTCAGCTTTGTTGGCTATGTACCTCAGGAAGTGGCCATTGGAAATCGCACCACCTTCGATATACAGCTCGCACTCGACAATAAGGCATTGGGCGAAGTGGTTGTCGTAGGGTACGGCACCCGCACGAAAACCTCCTTAACCGGCTCCATTGCATCGATCAAAGCCGACGAGTTGAAAGTAACGCCAGTCGCTAATTTGGCCCAGGGAATTCAGGGGCGCGTGAGTGGTCTGGACATGCGCCAAAACTCAGGTACACCAGGGGGCAATATCAGCGTACGTATCCGGGGTACCAATTCCATCAACGGGACATCCGAGCCGCTCTATGTTATTGATGGCATTCAGATATCGGCTACCTCGGCGGTCAATGCAGCCAATCCACTTTCTCAGATAAATCCCTCTGATATTGAATCGGTAGAGGTGCTCAAGGATGCGTCGGCTACGGCTATTTACGGGGCCAGAGCAGCCAATGGCGTTGTGCTGATTACCACCAAACGAGGTAAAGATGGTGTGACCAATGTGTCTTACGATGCCTATGTGGGCCAGCAGGAAACGACCCGAAAATTAGGCATTTTGAATGCTACGCAATTCGCCCAGCTGGAAAACGATACGTATAGTCCTACCGTCATCTATCCAAATCCAGGCAGTGTCGGTCAGGGGACTAATTATCTGGACTTGATTTTTCGGAAAGCGCTGATTCAAAATCATCAGCTCTCGGTCACCAGTGGTAACAACAAGACACAAATTGCGGTAGGCGCTAACTATTTCAGTCAGGATGGTATCATTAAAAATACTGATTATAAACGGTATGCCTTCCGGGCTAATATCGACCATCGCATTAGTGACCGAATCAAAGTGGGTACCAGCCTGTATTACACCGTCACGGATGAAGATCGGCTCAATGCAGGTGGTACGGGTGTGAACGTAACCAGCGCCCGCGAAGGAATTCTGGGCCGGGCGGTAGCCGCACCTCCTACCCTGCTCCCGTTCCGACCCGATGGTAGCGTGTATTCCTTTGCGGATCAGTTTAATGGTCGCTATCGGGAAACGATCAATCCAATGGGGGAACTGGCCAAGAAGAACTATACGAATAGCAACCGGCTTCTGGGCAACTTATACCTCGATATAACGCTTGCCAAAGGGCTAACCTACCGGGCCAGCTTCAACGCCGACCTGACCTCCAGTTTACAGGAGCTTTACTCGCCCCGCTCAATTGTCGATTCGATTTCGCTCGGGAATGCCAGCGCCGTTAACGGGAGTGCCAGCAACAACAGCACTTATGTAAAAACCCTCTTACACGAGAGCATTCTGACCTATAAGAACGTGTTTGGCCAGCATCATGCGATCAATGCGACGGTGGTGTATGGCACTCAGTCAGAGATACTTCAGAACAATAACCAGACAGCTTCCGGCTTTGGGAATGATTTTACCGAGAACTGGTCAACGTCAAACGCTACCGTGTATGCGCTGTCGAGTTTCCGTAACAAAAGCAGTCTGGTTTCCTATCTGGGACGGGTTGGCTATGGCTATAAAGACCGGTATTTTCTGGATTTGACCGCTCGGGTCGATGGGTCGAGCAAATTCGGAGCGAACAATAAATACGGATTTTTTCCGGCTATATCGGGTGCCTGGCGGATCATCGAAGAGGATTTTATGAAGCTCGTAACCTTTATAACCGACCTAAAACTACGGGCCAGTTATGGAATTACCGGAAACGCGGGAGCCATCGGGCCTTATCAGTCGCTGGCCACGGTAAGTGGACAAGGTTATAATTACAACTTCAATAATACCGTACTGACGGGCATCAACCCAAGTGGCATTGCCAATCCTGACCTAAAATGGGAACAGGCTACCCAACTTGATCTTGGCATAGACCTGGCTTTTTTGAATAATCGGCTGACTATTGTGGCTGATTATTACCACAAACGCACCGATAACTTGCTCTTTACCAAAGCCGTACCGATGTCATCGGGTTATACGACCATAACGGGAAACTACGGCTCTATCGAAAACAAGGGTATTGAATTGGGAGTTAGCGCCAAAATTTTAACTGGTACTGTCAAGTGGGAAGCCTCGGGAAATATTACGTTCAATAGCAACAAGGTTCTGGCGCTGGATGGTATTCAGAATGAATTGGCTTTGTCGAGCTATTCGCTGCTGAAAGTCGGTTATCCGCTGGGCATTTACCGTACCTACATTCTGGATGGCATCAACCAGACCGGCGAAACGTTTTTGCCCGGTTACGATGCCCGCACGGGTGGGTTTAAAATCAAAGATGTCAATAACGACGGTAAAATCAGTACCGACGATCAGGTCATTGTCGGCAACGCACAACCCAAGTACTTTTTTGGTTTTTCCAGCTCTGTGAAATACAAAAATTTCGAGTTGAGCGGATTTCTGCAAGGCGTACAGGGCAGTCGTTTGTTCAATGGATTCCGCTTCACGTTCGAGACGCCTTCCGGGCAAGTGAATCTGCTGGAAGGCATGGCGAACCGCTGGTCTGCGACTAATCCCAACAATGAGTATGTCAAACCGGCCCAAGGCACGAACCTGCCCGTTGGCGATCGCTGGGTGGAAGACAATTCCTATGTCCGGGTCAAGAATTTAACGCTGGCGTACAACATACCCCGCGTCAAATTCAGCAAGGGAATTCGGGCTTATGTAAGTGGTAATAACCTGTTTACCATTACCAAATACCAGGGCTGGGACCCAGAGTCCAACAACTACGGGAGTTCGAATGCGCTGTTTTACGACAACGGCACCTACCCAGCGGCCAAATCATACGTAATCGGCCTTCAGTGTACTTTCTGACCTTAAAATCCTACCCTTATGAACCGATATTTTTCAAAATCCATCCTGGTGGCGCTGGCTATGGTGTTCTGTTCCAGTGCCTGTCAAACATTAGAAGAGGATGTGTATTCCTCCGTGATCACAACGAATTTTTACAAAAGCGCCCAGGATGCCGAAGCTGCGTTGACCGCAGCCTATGGCTCCATCAATGACCTGTTCGATCAGGCTCCCTTTGTTTTTGGTTCTGACTTTGCCGGTGATCAGCTTTGGGTAAAACCCGTTGTGGGGCGGAACGTATTTGCCCTGTACAGTTACGACACCGATTATTCTGGCCCGAAAAGCTTTGGCCGCACTGCCGAGAGCCCGTACGGATTATGGCAGTTTTGCTACAAAGGCATCGAGAATGCAAACTGGGTCATTGAAAAAGTACCGTCGATTACCATGGAGGCTACTCGCCGAAATGCCATTGTAGGTGAAGCGCTGTTTCTGCGGGCGTTGTATCATTTCACGCTGACTAAGAATTTTGGGGATGTCGTCATTCGGTTATCGCCCAGTAAAAGTGAAACCGATGCGCTGGTTGCCAAAAGTCCCAGGGCCGATGTGTACAAACAGATTTATAAAGATCTGGATGAAGCGATCACCAAGTTACCATCTTATTCAGCCTCAACGATAAAAGGACGATCATCCAAAGAAGTGGCTGTTGGATTTTATGCGAAGGCCGCACTTTATGCCGAAGACTGGACCACTGCCAAAGCGAAAGCACTGGAAGTAATCAATTCCGGGAAGTACTCGCTGATGGCCAATGTTCTTGATGTATTTGATGTGGAAAAAGAAGATCTGGCTCGCCAGGAAAACATGTTTGCCTTCGAGGGCGATAACAGCACGAAGGCACGAGGCACTACCCTGATGGGTTTCTGCGGGCCAGCCAACAGTGCCAGCCGGGATTACGGCAACATGACATTCGGCTCCATCTTCGCGTTTCAGGCCTTCTTTGACTCGTTCAATCCAATTGATAAACGGAGACAGTTAATGGATACCACCTACATCAGCGTGGCGGGGAAAGTGATTCCACAAAAAGACATCACGCCTTATACGGTGAAAGGCGTATTGATTAAGAAATACATGGACAAAAACTCAGTTGGAGCGAAAGGGCGGAACAATGTACCTATGCTCCGACTGGCCGATTTATACCTGATTGTCTCCGAAGCCGAAGCTCGTTTGAACGGCCCAACTACAACGGCCTATCAGTACATCAATGCCATTCGAAACAGGGCGGGCCTGGCCAATCTTACTGCGGGATTGAGCAAAGACGGTTTCATCAATGCCGTTTTGCAGGAACGGAGTTGGGAGTTTTTTGCCGAGGGTGATCGATGGTACGACCTTACCCGTACCAATACCTTCCTGACGGTCATTCCGAAAGCCGTTAATGAGGTGTATCCGACACGAACTCCACAGGCTAAACATCGCTATTACCCCATTCCACTGGACGAAATCAGGGCGAATCCCAAACTCGAACAAAATCCGGACTGGAAATGAGACAACGCCAGCCAAAACGAGGAATTGCGCTCGCATTGCTCCTATTTCTTGGCCTTTGTTCCTTTCAGAAACTGCCAATAGCTCCCGAATGGACATCCCGTTCGGGAGACAGCGACAGCCTGAATATGGAAAAAGCACACCACGAAATCTGGCGTCGGTTCGTCGATGAGCACAACATCCTCATCGACTTTGCAGACTCTTCCGGTAAATTTGCCCGCCCAACGGCCGACGAGTTTTTGCTGAACAAACCCAATGCATTGGGTTGGTGGACACCGACGGAAAATGGCTCCATGTTCAATGGGCTCTATCTGGACGGACTTTGCCAGCGTTGGCTGTACTGGCATCGGGAAAGTGACCGAATCAAGGCGCGAAAATTAGCGCAGGGATTGCTCTTTCTGGCCTCTGTTGGCGACACGCCCGGCTTCATTGGTCGGGGGGTGGCCACAGATGGCAAAACGCCCCCGGCGATGGGTTCAAATGATCAGACTTCCCCCTGGTTTTACGGGCTATGGCGTTACCTGTATTCCGGCCTGCCTGAACCACAGGAACGTAAGCAGCTTATCGCCAAGATGGTTGAGGTGGCCAATGCGCTTCAATCGACAGGATGGCGGCTACCAACAACGGCCTATTCGCCGGCCCGTTACCGAAACACATTTGCCACCTTCAGTTGGGAAGGAGCACCCCGGTTGCTGTTCATCCTTAAGGCTATGCATCAATTAACCAACGATGCGAAGTGGGATAAGCTCTATCGGGAAGCCGCCTACGAAACGGGTGGAGAACCCAATCGCAGTCGCCTTCAGATATGCGCCGACGGTATGCTATTCGACATTCCGAAGCAGTTTCGCTGGACGGGCGTATCGAGTACGGTGGATGTGCGGGCGTTGTGGGAGATGGAAACCGATCCTGCTATGCGTGCCGCCTATGAACAGGGGCTAAACGCCAGTGCCCGTAGTGCGGTCGTTGATGTAGCTCGCTGGCATCTGTTCGATAACAACGACCGAAAGCCCTTTCTCCACGATTGGCGCAGTCTGAACCAGTGGTGGAAACCACAACATAGTGAGCAGGAAGCCCTCGATGTATCGGCAGTACAGCTTACCGAACTGGTCAAACGATCTCCACGTCGAAATTATGAACTCGGTCTTGTACGCGAACCACTATGGATGGCCTGGATTGTGACAATGGCTCCCGATCGGACACTAGTTGATCCCTATCGCACCGAAATGCTGGGGGCTATAGGCCATTTTCAGTATGACCGTCTGACTTATTCTCAGTTTTTTCCGGCCGAAACCGTCTGGTTCCGCCTTCAAAAAAAAGCGCCGAAATCACGATGAAACGTTCAAATTGTGTGCTGATTTTTGCGATCAGCTTTTTTATAATTACTTCGGTAGCGGCCCAATCAACCGCCACGCTCCATGCTGACAGTGATGTCCAGAATCAGGTTGAACGGGCTTTCCAGGAGATAAATCGACGGTTTATCAGTCCACAGCACGGCATTTTGTACGACTATGCGGGGCGGGATGGGAACAATTTTCTACCCACTCCCGACGACTGTAAAACCGATAAACCCAATGGTTTGGCCTGGTGGTCACCCATTGAAAACGGTGCCTTTTTCAATGGGATTTACCTCGATGGGCTTTGCAATCGCTGGAAGATCAGCCGAAAGGAAGCTGATGCCCGCGAAGCCCGTAAAGTGGCCGACGGATTGGTACGACTGGCAACGGTTGGGAACGTGCCTGGATTTATTGCCCGGGATGTCGCTTCTGACGGTAAAAGCCACCATGTGGCCGGTTCCGATGATCAAACGGGACCCTGGTTTTATGGCATGTGGCGCTATAGTAAAAGCGGCATTCCTAACCAGGTTGAAAAAGCCCGGCTGATTCGTTTGATGGAAACCGTGGGCGATGCGCTGGAACAGACGAACTGGCAACTCCCCTGCGACCGGGAAGGCTATGGTTTTCGCGGAAATCTGACCGATAAAGGCTGTCGAATTTCGGTTCGGCTGGTCTTTATCTATCGAGCCCTGTATGATGTTACGCAGCATAAAAAGTGGCTCGATGGCTATTATCGTCGATTGAACGAGATTCCCGAAGGAGATTCGCTATCTCGCCTGGAGCTATGTGCACAGGGAATTCCTTACGAAACGACAGAACCCGAAAAAGGAAATAAGACCGAAAACGAATTCTGGATCACCGGCATTTCACAGGCTAATCTAAAGGCGTTAGTCGAACTGGAACAAGAGCCCAACCTGCGCGAAAAATTCCGAAAAGGGTTGCTTATCAGTGCCGAAAAAGCAGCATTGCACCTCTCTAGGCATAAAAACTTCGATAATGCACATGCACTTGTCTTTAATGAAGATTGGCGACTGGTAAACAAGTTATGGAAACCGCAACCCGACATTGCCACTACCCTTGCCTTGGCTCTTCTACAGGCGAAGGAATGGTCGAACTTATCGCCTGCCAGAGGTTATGAAGACAAACACATGCGTGAACCGCTGTTTGCCGCATGGGTAGTGCTTCTATCGGGAAACAAAAACTTAATTGATAAGCACAAGTCCATCCTGCAAAGCATATTCATGCATTATGACTGGAAGCGGCTTTATACGTCCCGATTCTTTGTGGTTGTCCCGGCTTTTTATGAAGCGAGACTGAATCATCTCCTGTAGGAAGCTCTAGACTAGTCCAAAATGAGCAACATAGATCGGTGACTTGTCCTGAAATCGAATGATTATGCGTGCCACGGTTACTGATGATGTTCTTAATAACCGTGGCACGGCTCTGAGTGAAAGTCCTGGATCTCTACCCTTCTGTAATTTACTTCTAAAATCTCATTTTGATAGCTAGCTTAAATCGTCCACGAAAACCGCTGATTCTGATTTGAAACGACCCTGGTAATCATGAATAACTGTCCTACTCAAGGCATCACATACGCCTGACCGAAAACTAAAATCCACCTGAGGATGGGTTGGAAACCGCTATATTTCAGTATGATATACCAGCGTATTCTACCTTGTCAGGCACTTCAACCTTTCGTAAAGGAATACCTACTGCTGCATTTTGTCTATGACCCCACCAAACCACCGCTTGTTAAACCGTTTCCACCCTTACCCGAACATGGCCTGGAGTTTTTCCCAAAGGGGCTGGTTACGTCGGTTAATCCACTAACGGGTACAGTGAAACAAGAGCCGCGCAATACCATTTATGGGCAACCCGTATCTCGGTTCAATTTCATTATGCCTTCCGACGATTACTTAATGATTCGGGTTATTTTCCACATGGGTGGGCTATTCCGGCTGCTGCGGATACCAATGACCGAATTCACCGATAAAAAAATTGATTCTGAACTCGTAATCAATCAGGAAGTTCGGGCCGTTAATGACCGGCTGGCCAACACAGAAAGCTACCCGCTCATGATTGCCATTGTTGAGCAGTATTTACGCTCGAAAATCCGGCAGGTAACAACTGATATTCATGCCGTTGATAAAATAGGCCAGTTGCTGCTTCAGCATCCAGGCTGGCCCGGCCTTGATTGGCTGGCCAACCAGGCTTGTCTTAGCCCGCGCCAGTTAGAGCGCAAGTTTGTCGAACGATTAGGCATCGGGCCTAAATTATTCACCCGAATTTCGCGCTTTCACCGGGCGTTTCGATGGAAAGAAGCGAATCCTGAAGCCGACTGGCTAACCGTAGCGGTCAATTTTGGCTATACTGATTTTCACCATCTCTTCAAGGATTTTAAGGAGTTTGCGGGCGTGACACCCAACACCCTACTGTCAGAATCTGCGCTTTCGCCCGAAAAAATTCTGCGGCTAGATTAAAAACGTCGGTTTTCTACCCAGAATCAAGCTGATTAAGCTTCTACCTTTCAGGCTGTTAACCAATCCGTTTTGGCCTCATGGAGAAAGCCTACCGACACATTAGCTACCTGTTCATCGCCGTACTTCTGCTAATTTTTTGCGCATTTTTCAAAACTTACTTTGGGCTTTTTCCAGGCTTTACCGGAACGGCTACCCTTGTTCATGTCCATGCGGTTACGGTTTTACTCTGGTTTGCCATGCTAATTGGCCAGCCGATACTGATTCGAACTAAACAAATTGCCCTGCATCGTTTGGTCGGCAAAGTCTCCTATCTCTTGGTGCCACTCATGGTAATTTCGTTTTTGCTCATCTCCCGGCGCCATCAACTGCGCGGCAAAGACCTGATGATGTTTGCTGCTAATTTTTCCGATATCAGCCTATTTATTGTGCTCTACGGGTTGGCCATTATTTATCGACATCCAGTCACGTATCATGCCCGCTTTATGATTATGACCGTATTGCCGTTTCTGGGTGCATCGGTAGGCCGATTGCCCAACTTCCCAATTTCGTCGGCTCTACTTGGCCTGTTCATCATTCTTGGGTTGTTATTATTCGAGCGGTTCACCCGACGGATCTACAGACCTTACCTCATCTCCTTAGCCGTATTTATGGGGTTGCTTATCGTGCCTTATAGTTTTCTACTGTTTGCGCCATCGCTGCTGGATAAGCTATGGTACGTATGCTTTGGTTAAAAGATGTCGGGTTTATACTGGTTGCACTAACGCCTTTTTTGCGAATCAACGGACGCAAATTAACTGCATACGTATTGACAGCTCTCTATTATATACTACAGGTCTTGGCCTACCCGCCAAGAAGCTATATATTATTCCCCTATTTATCAAATCGAAACCAACTGACAATCTGCGAGTTTAGTTCTTAAAGTTTTCCTATCTTGTTAGCCCAAATTGCCTTAAACCATACCATAAACCATGAAAAGACATTTCCTGCTTTCGCTCCTTTTTTTGTCCTCGATACCGTTCGTAACCATTGCCCAATCTACTGATGAACAAGCGATCCGATCCGGAAAGTGAGCGCTTGGGAAGTCAATGCGTTTTTAACGAATGATACCGTCAGTTTAGCCAAACTTTGGTCGCCGGATTATGTAGTCATGAATCCGTTCAATAAAATCGTGACGTTCAACGAGATAAAGACCCTGATGCGGACGGCAAAAATCAATCAGGTTCGATTTGAGCGGATTAGTGAAAAAATCACGCTGATTCAGAGCCTGGCTATTGAAATGGGGCAGGAAATCCCTGATCAAAACAGCGCCGTTGCGGGTGTTCCAAAAATGTAACAAGCCCTCGGCGATTTACCAATGTTTGGCAGAAGCCCAACGAGAGCTGGCGATTAATCGCCCTTCAGGCGACCAATGTAGGCCCTTAAGAACGACATTTCGTAGCTGCGATGAAACACGAAATTCATTACCAATCCACCGACCTCGACCTCCGGGCACCCCTCGATCTGGCTCTGCTTGCTGATGCGCTGACCAGCCGAGGACTCTTTTTGTATCATGCCGGGCAATGGCATGATGGCTCGTGGTCTGCCCGATTTACGGTTTCGTCTGGGTTCCGCGAGCCAGACAAGGATACCGCTGCCATACTCACCGCCATTGAATCTCTGGACGAGCCATCTCAGCGTTTATGGGCAGCCTGCAAGAGTCGCAACTTTAACATCGGCTATCAGTGCGGTGAGGGCCCATGGGGGTTTAATCAGCAACTCTCAGCGGCAACCCTCACCCGGATTGCCGCTGCCGGTACAGGTCTTGTAATTACGATCTATCCGGTTCTGGACACAGAAGCTGTTGACGCAGCCGTCGATATCCTGAAAAAAGATAAACGGATCAAACGAACTATTGGCAAGTACCAAAGCCTTGGCATTCATCGCCCTGATTCATTTTCAATAAAGAAAAACCAGGCAGAAGTGAAGGTAACGTTGACAGGTACTAAAGGAGCGATGTATGTGCACTGTCTGATGCAATTGACCCTGGAAGGCGAATGGGCCATAAAAGAGATACTCAAAGAAGAAGAACGATTTCCGCCCACGACCACGTAGTTTGACCAGTCAGGGCTGCCAACCCCACTCTTGGCTTAGTCTAAATTGGTATCGGTTTAGCCTGTTGGAACAGCGCTGTCCTGGTAAAAGCAGGTTGACCCATGCAAAGTAAATCACTATCTTACAGCATGATACATCAGCGCATTCTACCTCATCCGGCTCTGCAGCCTTTTGTGAAGGAGTACATGCTGTTTCATTTTGTTTTCAGTCCGGCCATGCCCACTTTTGTCCAGGCCCTGCCTCCTTTACCGGAGCATGGGCTGGAGTTTTTACCCAAAGGGCTGGCCACCGCAATCAATCAACAGACGGGAGCGAGCAGTCAGGAGACACCCTGCGTTATTTTCGGGCAACCCATTTCCCGCATTAATTTCGTCATGCCCTCCGAGGACTATTTAGTTATCCGGGTAATTTTTCAGCCAGGGGGCTTATTTCGCTTACTGGGCAGATTATCTCTGGTAGAGTTTACCGATAAAATTGCGGATGCTGAACAGGTTTTCGATCCATCCATGCGTTTGGTGAATGAGCAATTACTCCATGCGAAAAGTTACCCTGAAATGATACAGATCATTGACGCGTTTTTGCTGGTAAAAGTCCGGCGGGTAAAAGCGGAGCTTCATTCGGTTGATAAAATCGGTCAGTTTTTACAGCACAATCCCACCCGATTCTCGCTGGACTGGCTGGCCAGTCAGGCATGTCTTAGCCCACGGCAAGTAGAGCGCAAGTTTGTCGAACGGATGGGCATTGGCCCTAAACTGTATTGCCGGATTGCGCGCTTTCACCAGGCATTTACCTACAAATCCATGCATGCTAATCTCGACTGGCTTACGGTTGCCGTCAAATTTGGCTACACGGATTTTCAGCACCTATCCAAAGACATAAAAGAGTTTGCCGGTGTGTCTCCCAACACCCTGCTGTCAGAATCTGCGCTTTCACCCGCAACAATGTTGGGGTTAGCTTAAAAACGTCGGTTTTCTACTGGTAAACACGACCTGATTGTTTCCACATTTGCCCATGAGCTAACACACCAAAGCTATGGAAAAAGCGTACAGAAATATAAGCTACCTGTTTATCAGTTTGCTGCTAATCAGCTTCACTGGCTTTTTTCAAACCTATATTAAACAGTTCCCGACATTTACCCAATCGGTTACGGCTCATCATTTTCACGCAACTCTATTAGTGCTCTGGATTGCGCTGCTCATCGCCCAACCGTTGCTCATTCGGGCCAGGAAAGTAGAATTACATAGGCTAATCGGTAAAGCGTCGTATGGGCTGGTGCCACTCATTGTCCTGTCGATTCTGATGGTAACGCAGGTTCAATACCGACGGGGCATCGATCAGCAAAGTCCTGTCACGCTAATCGACTACGGTTTATACATGACCTTTGTTGATTTGGTACCTTTTCTTACCCTGTATGGGCTGGCGATGTGGTATCGGCGTTTACCAGCCATACACATGCGTTACATCATTGCGTGTTCGGTCATCTTTTTCAATCCCGCTTTTGGGCGTATTAACATCATCTACCTCGGGATGGCTCCCGAGCAGGGCGTTTTGCTGTCCTATGTGTATTGTGATAGCATCCTGCTTGGCTTTCTGATCTACGACATCGTAAAACACAAACCCTACCGGCCATATTTGTATTCGCTGCTATTTTTGCTGGTTTGCCACAGCTCTTTACTGTATGCACCTTTTTGGCCGGTGTGGCACAGGGTGGCTAATAGCTTTGCCCAAACGTTTTTCTGACAAGCTGTCAATAAAGACCTGCCTTGCATATGCGCTATATGATTGCTTCAGCCGTGGCGTTGTCTGGATCTGGAATTGGGCGAATCCGTTTTGGCATTCGTGGCTTCAATTTGCTGTCATGCTCGCCTTTGCCCTATGCGATGTATTTCTGGTGGGTTTACTCATCATCGTCTGTTCCTCATTAAGTTGGGCCGGGATCAAAACGAATCGATCCTGACGCTACTTCTCTCCTACTTAAATCGTTCATTGAAACTTCTACTATATTTCTAATTCTTGACGGGAAAATTGTGTATAAAAAGATAAATGGCTAGCGTGCCTACTAGTGGTCTTCCAATTTATCTTTTTATACGGAATAGTTATGGGGTTGATTACAAACCTATAAGGTTTTTGAAACCGCATCGGCGGCCCGGCGCATCGGCGGCCCGGCTTATAGGTTTAAATGGGCTGAGCACTAAAGGCGATATCAATTCTACAACCAGATACAGTTGAGCTGAACATTTAACCATATTTGCGAGTCTATTTTAGGTGTCAAATATCTGGTAACGATAGGTTGTCTACCCTAACGGATCGAGTGCGAATAGTAAAGACAAATTAACTTCGTGCTTTAAGAGACGACTCAGCCCCTTTTTCTGTGGAAACAGCTGCACCTGATCATAACTACCCTTTCTGGCAGGGAGGGGGAGAAATGGGTGAACTCACCCGAAACCACGACTGGTCGAAAACCGCCCTGGGCACAGCCGATCGGTGGCCGCAGAGCCTTAAAACCATTCTGGGTATTATTTTACATTCCGCATTTCCCATGCTCCTGTTCTGGGGTGAGGACTTGATTTGTTTTTACAACGATGCCTTTCGTCCCAGCCTGGGAGAGAACGGCAAACATCCAGGCCAAGGCAGGAAAGGGCATGAAATGTGGGCGGAAATCTGGGACTTTATCGGTCCACTCATCAACCAGGTCATGAATACCGGAGAGCCGGTTTTCTTCCAGAACCAGTTGGTTCCTTTCTATCGCAATGGTCAGATTGAAGACATCTACTGGACCTTTAGTTATAGTCCGGCTTATGGCGATAGCGGCCACATTAATGGGGTCTTTGTCACCTGTACCGAAACCACCAGTGCCGTCCTTAACCAACAAAAACTGCAAGTCAGTGAAGCCCGGTATCGGCTCATCTTTGAACAGGCGCCAGTGGCAATTGGAACCATGCGGGGTGAAGACCTGATCATCGAAACGGCCAATGCCAAAGTGCTGGAGATCCTGGACAAACCACCTTCAATCATTGGACAGCCCTGGTTTCAGGTGCTACCCGAATTAGTGGGTGAACCGGCCGAAACCATTATCAAAAACGTATATCGGACTGGCGTTTCCTTTACCGTTTCGGAATTTGGCGCACTACTCCGCAAAAACGGCAAACTAGTGCAGGGTTACTATACGTTTAGTTACCTGCCGCTGACGGAGAATGAGGTGACCACGGGCATTCTACAAGTAGCGGTAGAGGTCACCGATCAAGTCGTAGCCCGCCAGAAAGTAGCCGAGAGTGAAGCCAAACTGAACGCCTTGATTGAGCAGGCCCCGGTCGCCATGGCCTTGTTTGTTGGTTCGGACTTAGTGATTGAGTTAGCCAACGAATTGATGATCAACTACTTTGGAAAAGGCCGATCAATTCTGGGCAAACCAGTCCGGCAAGTGCTCACCAATCCGGGCGATCAGTTTGCGTTACAGCTACTCGATCAGGTTTTCACCACGGGTGTAGCCTATGAAGCCAAAGGGGCCGCTGCCGACTTGACCATTGATGGCGTGTTTGGCAGGTACTATTTTGATTTTAGCTTAAAACCCCTTGTCAACACAGCCGGTGAGGTATATGCGATCCTGGAGACAGCTGTGGAAGTAACGG
This sequence comes from Spirosoma endbachense, assembly GCF_010233585.1. NCBI lineage: Bacteria > Pseudomonadati > Bacteroidota > Cytophagia > Cytophagales > Cytophagaceae > Spirosoma > Spirosoma endbachense. The sequence goes on along the minus strand of NZ_CP045997.1, from coordinate 1,106,584 downwards.
CGCAGGTACTGGCTCGTCAACAGCTGGAAGAAACCGAGGCTGGCCTGCGCGGGGCGGTCGAGATGGCCCAGCTAGGCACCTGGAGTATCGATGTGGCCACCAACGGACTCACCTATTCGGATCGGATGATCGAATGGTTTGGCAACGATCCGGGGGCACATGACTATAACCAGGTGATTCCCATCCTATTGGCAGAGGATCAGGACCGGCTTGCTGCTGCAGTGGCCCAAGCCCTTTTACCCGAATCGGACGGTATTTACGAACAAACCTATACCGTCATTCATCCCAAAACGGGTCAGAAACGGGTTCTGCATGCGCATGGCAAGACGGTATTTGATGCCAGCGGGAAGGCTATTCGTCTCAATGGTACCGCTCGGGATATTACCCTCCAGCGAGAACTGCAAACGGCTCTTGAGCATGAAGTTCAGCAGCGCACCGAAGAACTGGCGACTGCTAATAAAGAGCTGGAGGCCAACAATGAAGAACTCGAAGAAGCCAATCGGCTGCTCTTGCGTTCAAATGACAATCTGCAAACATTTGCCTATGTGGCTTCGCACGATCTTCAGGAACCCCTGCGTAAAATTCAACAGTTTGGGAATTTACTCACCGCCCGGCAAACGTCCTTATCGGCCGACGAATTAATTTATATTGAGCGGATGCAGTCAGCGGCTAGCCGCATGGCTACCCTCATTCGGGATTTGCTCAACTTTTCGCACTTGTCCACGCAACGTGATGCGACCAGGCTTGTGCCGCTCAATGAGGTGGTTGATGACGTGCTGAACACCTTGGAGCTTGTCATGGATGAAACGAAGGCCGAGGTGAAGGTCGATCCGTTGCCAACCATTCAGGGTGATGCCTCCCAACTAGCCCAGCTTTTCCAGAATCTACTCGGAAATGCCCTCAAGTTTCGCCGGTCCGATCGGACCGGCGTTCCGGTTGACCCTATAATACGTATTACCACGGAAATGGTTGAAGGCAATGAGCTACCGTCTGGGGTAAAACCCACGCGAACGGCTAAAGCCTATTACCGGATAAATGTAATCGACAATGGGGTCGGCTTTGATGAAAAGTACCTAGACCGCATTTTTCAAGTCTTTCAGCGGCTGCACGGCAAGCATGAATTTTCTGGCACGGGCATTGGATTAGCGATTTGTGAGCGGGTTGTGGTTAATCATGGCGGGGCGATTACGGCCAGCAGTCAGCCGGGGCAGGGAGCAACGTTCAGCATCTATCTGCCTGTCTAGCACGCGCTTTTACACTGGCATGATCCCTCCCATGCGTCAACAGTATAGACGTAATTTTTAACTGGGCTGTCTGCTGAAAGGCACTCTCTTTTAGCACGGCTACCAATCTGATTTTGTATAGGACTGCTCTCAACTTACTAAGTTATAAGATCATACCCGTGCCACCTCGCTTTAGTTATTGCCTTCGCCCGCTTTCTTGTCGTCGTTGCTGATCCGCTTTTTCTGGCGTTGGCTGCTGTTCATTTTACCGAATTCATATTTCAGATTCAGACGCCAGCCCCGCCGATACATAGCGACATCCTGCGTTTGTACGAAATTGGGCCCGACGAAATCATTACGCCAGCTGATCGTTTCGCTGAACGGGTTGTCGTAGCCAAATCCGATCGTAGCTTTTTTCTTGAGGATTTCTTTTTGTAGCACTACGTTGTAGAAACCGAAGCCGCCGTAGGTGCCCTGCAGGTTAACCCGGGCTGAGTTATAAAAGCCAAAGAGCTGGGCCTTATAGCCCTTCCCAAAATCAATGCTCGAATTCAGGTTGATCCGGTACATCCAGTCTGCATTACGTGTGTTTAGTTCGGTGCTTTCCAGTATGTTGTAAAAAACGTTCAGCGAACCGTTGATTGACCATTGCTTCGTCAGTTTGGTATTGGCGCTCAGGTTTACGCCATAGGCCGAATTCTGCGCTACGTTCTGGAATATCTGTTTCAAAACGCCTTCATTATCGACCGTATTGATGCCTTCGATGGCGTTGTTTGTCTGGCGCAGAAAGAGCGAAGCATTCAGGCTCGTCTGCTTGATTGAAACGCTGTAGTTGGCTTCGATCGAGTGCGTCAATTCGGGTTTCAGATAGGGATTTCCACCGTATAGGTTTTTCGAATCTGACTGGTTAACGTATGGATTGAGGTAATAAAACTGCGGGCGTTGAATCCGCTGTGAATAGTTAATCCGAACTTTCTGCTCCTTTGGTAAACTCCGGGATAAGCTAATACTCGGAATAAAGTTGCCGTAGTTATTCGAAAAAGAGGCTGTACCATTCAGGAAGTTTGCCTGAATAAAGGTGTGCTCATACCGCATACCCAGATTTAGCCCCCATTTCTTCTTTGATGTCCGATTATAAACGGCATAGGCTGACGTTACCTGTTGCGCATAATCGAAAACGTTAGCCAGCGACGGGATATCTTTGAAATCCGTTGACCCGTCAAGGGCACTGGCAATACGGTAATCACTTAATATTTGCCGGAAAATGGTTTTGCTACCCATTTCTAGCGTGCTTATGCTATCCAGCGGATTGGTAAAGTCGAGTTGTAGGGTGCCCTCTTTGTTGTTACTGATGTTAAAGCTTTTTTCCCGATAATAAACCGAATTGCTCCGGTTCAATAAATTAGACCAGTAATCGCTGTCTTCGCCTTCAAAGGAATAAAGCATCAGGAAGGTGAGTTCTTTTTTGGGCTTTTTAAACAACCGGGTATAGTCCAGATTAACGGTTGCTCCGGCCCAATCGTAGGTGCGACTCATATCCCGACGAAAATACTGGCTGACTACGCTCTGACTAATTTCCTGAAAATTGATATCGAAGCCGTTGGTGTTCGCGCCATTATAATAGTTCAATCCAGCGCCAAGCCGATTCAGGGAGTCGATATCCCAATCGATATTCAGCGTACCGTAGAAGTTTTTCCCATTGCCGGTTACCCATTGGGTCTGGTTCTGATTGGTGACCGTATCTCCATTCGTAAATGACCGTAGTAGCTGGATATACCGTTTGTTTTTCCAGTCGCTATAACCGCCATTGGCCGAGATCGATATGCTTTTCATCCGATGGTTGATCGTGGCATTCTGCCAGTTATTCCATTGGCCGAAATTAGGACTGATCGACCCACTGGTGCCCTGTATTGAATTTTTCTTGGTGATGATGTTGATAATGCCGGCCGTACCTTCTGCGTCGTATTTTGCCGACGGTGATGTGATGACTTCTACCTGCTTGATAATATCGGCCGGAATTTGTTTGAGCGCATCCGAAATACTGCGGGCGACAATACTGGACGGTTTGTTATTGATCAGCACCTTGATATTGGAGCTGCCCCGAAGCTGCACATTGCCCTCAATATCAACGGCTATCGACGGAATTTTTTTCAGCACGTCAGTCGCATCGCCACCTTTGATACTGATGTCTTTTTCCGCGTTGTACACCATTCGGTCCGATTTTTCCTCAAACAGGGCCTTTTGTTCAGTTATAGTTACCTCGGCTAATTTTTGCGCCGTCTGGGCCATTTTAATGACGCCAACTTCTATATCCTGCCCACTCATAACTGTGACTTTCTCCACTGTTTTTGGCGCATAGCCTACAAACGAAGCCTGAATGGAATAATCGCCCGTGGGAGCCTTGTTAAAGACAAAAGCTCCTTTGGAATCGGTAGTAACGCCCTGAATAGGTTTTCCCTCTTTCAGAAGAGCTACCGTAGCAAATTCAACGGGTTTGTTGGCCGTTGAGTCAAGGAGTAAACCGGAAATTTTAGCATGTTGCGCCAATACAAAGCCGATACTCGACGCAAACGCGAGCAGAACGAGTAAAAAAGATTTCATAGGGATTACCGATTAGCGTTACCGGATTCGAGGGGTTTTATGTAGTGGTTTTATAGTACGCTAATGACGTGGGTAGGTGAGAAACGTTGCACGTTTCTTTCTAAAAGATTAAAATTGACTTAAAACAAGATGGGGAATCCAACAGGAAAGACAACGGAATCTATCGACAAAAAGGTACGGCTCAGGCTGCCCTGCGCAATAGCGGGCCGTAAAAATCGGCACGATTATACGTACTTCTAAGAGAAAGATCTGCCGCCTGGCAATCTCATAAAGCACTCACTTTTATAACCCGACCTAGTTTGCGCCGAATTATTTCTGGATGGATAGCTTTAGGCTTTCCGTCTCAACATAGCCCAGGCTCGCTTTGGCCTTTGGGTAAAGCCCATCGGAAAAGTAGGCCTTATCGTAAACACTTGGCTTACACATAGCTTTATCTAAAAAAACTCAACGTACTATGACTACGGCAAAAAAAGGGGACAACGTTAAATGGAAGTATGGCAAGAGTGAGGGCGTTGGAAAGGTATCGGAGGTCCACCAAAACGATGTAAAAAAAACGATTAAAGGCAAGTCTATCAAACGGAAAGGTTCACAAGAAGAGCCTGCCCTGGTGATCAGGCAGGCGGATGGTCAGGAAGTGATCAAGTCAGCCAGTGAAGTCGATAAAAAATAAACTACACTCGTATGGCAACCCTGACATCGCACTCGCAGGAGCAGACCTTACAGCAGGAGTTTAGCCAACTCGTCAATATGTCGGCTCCTGACTTGAAGCACTGGCTGACGAGTTAAATAACGTTCATCTATACGCTTAGATGGACGGGCATTACTCAAGACTAGTATAGCAACCGGTAGTCACCATCTGCTTTTATTTCTGTTGATTCAACTTTTCCTGCAGTAAGGCGTTGAACTTTTGCGGCTCCTCCCAACAGGGAAGGTGAGCAGACTCCTCGAACCAGATGAGTTCTTTAAAAGGTGCCTGCAAGGAGTTATAGTAATTGGCTACCAAGGTAGACGGACAGTTATAATCATAGCGCCCTAAACAAAAATAGACAGGAACTTTGATGACTGGAATTTGAGCTTTCAAATCCATTAGTGGCCATATGGTTTGCACCATCGGGTAAGATAAACGTTGTATTTTATTGGTCTTTAACAGATCAAGCAGGCTGTATTCTCTGGATCGTAAGAAGAGTTGGCTACCGGGCATTCTAAGGTTCTGATGAAGGGCTCCTCCATACTTTTGCACTAAATTCCGTTGTTGTTTAAGGGCTCCCAATCCCTCTTTGTACAATCCGTTTTCTGGTGGACCAATTCTTTTCAGCGTTGCTACAGCTGCTGTATCCTGTTTTTGCTGAGCGCTATTGAGCGTAAACTCGTACGACAATTGTTCACTTTGGGGGCCATTAGACACAGGCGAAACTGCCACGAAAGCCCGGTAATCGTCAGGATGTTTTGCAATTACGTGCATGCCTAGTAATCCGCCCCAGGAATGCCCAACAAGGAATAGTTTGTCCTGACCAAAGTGTTTCTTGAGCCAGATTGTCAATTCGTATGCATCGGCAATAAACTGATCCATCCTCATACTGGCAGGTGCAATCCTGGCTGAATACGACTTTCCCGATCCGCGCTGATCCCAATAAACGACGGTGAACTGCTGCTCCAAAGGAGCATTATAATACATATAAAACGGCATCGATATACTACCCGGTCCTCCGTGTAGCCACAACAGAATGGGGTTACGTCGATCTGTTCCGCGTATTGTTACAAATTGTTTAATTCCATTGATTTTGATTCGCCGGATTTCAGCAACGCTATTTAGTAAACGCTTTCCATTACTGTCTCTAAAGGGTCGGGTTGTACTGCAAGCTGCGCAGTAAACGAGCAGCAGCAGGTAGAAATAGGTCTTACTCATAGGCCATTTTGAGCCCAAATACCCCTGAAATAACTTATTGATCTACTCAAATCGGGATTTGAGCGTTCTTTTTGACGGTAGGCTATTAAGTTGATAGTGTGATCAGGCAGGCAGGAAAAGCCATGCAAGGCGCTGGATAACCATCTTGTGATTGAGTATTCTATGAGCGATTTTGGAATGCCTACAAAATCGCCCGACGTAAAATTACGCTTAATTCATCCTTCTAAACTCGATGGGCGTTTTCCCAGTTTTCTGCTTAAAAAGTTTATTAAAATATTGTGGGTAGTCAAACCCTAAGGTGTAGGCGATTTCACCAACCGATTTATTGGTATCTAACAATCTGTTTTTCGCTTCCTCAATTAAATAGAAATGAATATGATCCTGAGCATTTTTACCTGTTTCTTTTTTGAGCAAGTCGCTCAAATAACTCGGCGATAAATGAACCTGTTCGGCCAGCTGTTTTACCGTAGGTAAGCCCTTTTCCTGAATAGTGTTTTTTTCGAAGTAGTGAGCCAAAACGTTTTCAATTTGCACGACCACAGCATGATTGGAATTTTTTCGGGTGATAAACTGCCTTCCATAAAAACGGGAACAATAGTTTAACAACAATTCAAGTGTGGATACGATGATCGCCTGGCTATATACATCTATATTTTCCAGCAACTCAACGTCAAGCTTCCGGACGCAATCATATAAACTTTGTTTTTCTTTATCAGACAGGTGAAGCGCTTCTGACATTTCATACGAAAAAAAGCTGTACTCCTTCATTTTATCATTCAATGAAGTGGCCCTGATCAGATCAGGTTGAAAAAACACCCCCCAACCCATCATACTGGCTGATTCTTCAATATCGTTGTCCATTGCCAGGACCTGATTGGGAGCCATGCAGATCAAGCTCCCATCCGTAAAGTCGACAAGTTTACGGCCATACTTGACATTGTTCCGGTTATAGTTTTTGAAGATTAACGAGTAGAAATCTGTTGAAATCTTTGTCTCATCACTGATTTGTTCGTTTACCTGGCTAAAATCGACAACAGCAATCAGAGGGTGCCGGACAGGCTGATCTAACCTGAAAAATTTAAACAGATCCGGGATCGTTTGCAGATGGATGAATACACTCATAACGTATAACTATAATGCATGGAGCCATTCCTGGTGCAATGGCTCCATACGTACAATCATAGCCCAAACTGAGTTTTCATGCTTCCAATAAATACCTCATCATTCCATTGAAAGCGGTTTGTCAGGATCATTTTAGCATCTTCTCCCGCGGCATATCTTAGTTGATGAGCGCCATCGGTAGCTGCCTTATAAATGACGTTGGCCACTACACTTGGGTCTGAAGCGTTTTCAAATAAAGCGGGTAATGCAGACATCGTTTTTGCCACCATTGGCTGATATTCGGCTAGGGTATCATCATTACTAAAATCAAAGGAACGGCCGGCAAAATCGGTGGCAATGGCACCCGGCTCAATGATTTTTACGCTTCCACCAAATTGCTCAACTTCATAGCTCAATGATTCGGAGATGCCTTCAACGGCAAACTTGGTACCGTGATACAAAGCACCTAGCGGAAAGGTCATTTTACCACCAATGGAAGAAATGTTAATGATCATACCACGTTTGTTCGCTCGAAAATGGGGAAGCAATGCTTTGGTAACATCTAAAAGTCCAATCACATTGGTATTAAACTGGCGAATGATTTTCTCTCTTGAAAACGATTCCAAAAGCCCATAGGCACCATAACCGGCATTGTTTAGCAACACATCAATTTCCCCAAATTTCTGGATACCCGCCTTTACTGCGTTTTCGATAGAATCTACATCCAATACATCGAGTTGGGTAACCAAAACATTGTCTAATTCGGTTAATTCGGTTTCGCTTTCAGGCTTGCGCATCGTTGCGATTACGTTCCAGCCTTTTGATTGAAATAGTTTAGCGGTTTGCCTGCCTATACCGCTGCTTGCCCCAGTAATTAAAATTGTCTGATTCATTTTTATTGACAGTTAAAATTCTGGGACAAAGCTCTGACCAATCGAACACGGGTAAATAATACAAATTCGGGAAAGTTGTATTCTTATTACGGATATGGGTAGTAGGATAGTACGAAATCACCAGTTCTTACTTAAAAAATCGAGGCTGAGCCAATAAATAGTTATCCAGCCGATTGGTCGGAGAGTGGCCGTCAGTCCACAATACTAACATGGACAACATGCTCATGAATATATTTTTTTTCCAGTATAGTGCCAGTGGTTATGTTTTTAAGAGTTACGTTTTCGATCGGAAGTGCTTTCTGACCCAGAATCCGGGATACAAACTTGACATTGGATGCGTCAATATGGTCCAGAAATATATCTTTGATCGGTGTTAATCTTCGTTCGTATGTAGGCACCAGCGTTCGCCACTGGTATAAGACATCGGTTTCAATACCCAGTACACCCAGATCAATTTTCCCTGCCTGAACATGGCTCATGTGGATATTTCGTACAAATCCTCCCATGCGTTCATTGGTCTTAATGAATAGCAGATGATTTAATTTGGCTCCGTCTACCACCCGGCAGCTATCGACAAACACATTCTCAATTCCGCCCGAAAGCTCACTGCCAATCGCCACCAGTTGATGGCCGTTTTTCACCAGACATTTGCGAATGACAATATTTTTGGATGGTGTTTTTAGACGCCATCCTTCCGGATTACGGCCTGATTTGATGGCAATGGCATCATCCCCCTGATCGAACTGACAATCTTCGATCAGGACATTCTGGCTCATCTCCGGATCAACGCCATCATTATTATGGCCATGCGCATAGACCTTTACCTTTCGAATGACTACATTTTTGCACAGGTAGGGATGAATTGTCCAGAATGGACTATTGGTAATGGTGATCCCTTCCAGGAGAATGTTTTCACTCCGATTAAACTGAATAAACTGGGGCCGCAAATGGGCTGTGTCATTGACCATTTGTCGCTTTTCAACGGGTGCCCGTTCCCAGGCTAGGTTGTACAATCGCTTGATGCTCTCCATATGGGGTTTAGGACGGGCATACCATTGCTGCCACACATCTAGTCTGGCTTTCAGTTCACCTTCCCCAGTAATGGCCACGTTTTTACACTGATAACCATAGATGAGTGGCGAATAATTGTAACATTCCAACCCTTCCCAGGTGGTATGGACAGCAGGCAGGTAATCGGTGGGGTTCTCTGAAAAAAGTAGTATTGCCTCTTTAGCTAAGTGCAGAGCCACGTTACTTTTCAGATGCACCTGTCCGGTTAGCCATTCGCCTTTGGGGATGACAACCACTCCTCCACCCTGTTTATTGGCTTGATCAATGGCCTTCGCAATAGCCTGGGTTGTTTTTTCTTTGTTACCCGGAACGGCACCAAAATCAGTGATGGGTAATCGGAGGCATTTGCTGAAGTCGGGCACCCTGATTGCTGGCATTTTAAACGGTGCCCTGACGTTAACTTCCTGGATCATTACGCCCGAATCCGTTTGATCAAACGAATACAAAAAGATCGAAAAAACAACCAGAACACAGGCTATTGTACTTTTCATAATGTATACATTAATTGGTTCGCAAGTATGGGCCGGAACCCTTAAGAGTCCTTATTTCAGTGAGCCATGAGCTGATTCTGGCACAGGACCATAATAAGCCTGCTCAACACCCAGATTAATGAAAATACGGTCAAGGATAACACCTGGGTCAATCCTATAAATGGTCAGCGTATGTTTTCCACCGGGTAAGGAGGCTTGTTTCAGGGTTCTGAAAGCTGAGTTGCTGAGTACGTTTTGTTTCCATTCCTCCGTGCGCCCGACTGTTTTAAACGTAAGGACTGTCAGATTTCCGCCATCGATACTAACCGCATACCGCATGTCCTGGTTGTTATTCAATGGAAATGTCGGTAACGTATAAATCGTAAAGTCAGCCGGAGACGCGTGAAACGTATAAAAATTGTAGGTAACAGCGGGATATGTCCGGATGAGGGCTGTATCGGCCAGCGGTGTCGTCGCTTCAACAGACAAAGGCATTGCTTCCAGCGCTTTACCAGCTGCTCCTACCCCTTCGACAACCTCCCATTTATCGGCCTTATTATTCGTAAAAGTTGTCCCACTAGTAGCGTCGATGGCGATAAAACCCGCAGCCTCGACAAAGCCAGTATATCCATTTAAGTCGGGAGTGGGTGCATTGTTGGCTTCGATGGCAATAGTCATTTCATGGCTACCGCCAACTATTTTGACAAATCCGGATAGTACTTGATTAGGTGCCTTGTCCCAATCAATGTCTACCCAAAGCCGACAATCGCTTTGGCCTTCTTTCGAGCTAAGCGTACCTTGCCTTTGGCTCACCTTGATCCAGTTAGCCGACTGGGTGACCGAAAACGGTAGTTGGGCATCCCGGCATAGGAATACATCGATAAAATAACGTTGCTTATTCCAGCGATCAAATCGGGGAAGCATCAACGGAGCATTATTTCCAGAATCTGCTTTTGAATACCCTTCCGGAATAACCTGCCAGTCTTGTCGCGCACTCTTTTGGTTAAAATTATAAGAAGGTAATGCATAAACCGGCAAATCTCTGGGATGCATCGACATCATTTCCCGCCATTTTCCCTTTACAAGCTGCTGGTTAAAATAAGTGGTTTCCTTTCCGATTGCCTCATAGGCTTGTTTTGACAGCGTCGCATACTGCTGAGCGCTGATTCGTCCCTGTTCTGCGTAGCGATACGCTTTATCCCGATAGAGAAATTTTTTATTCATCAACGACGCGCAGACGACAGGGTATTCGACCAGCTGGTAGTACGAATCTCTTTGCTGTACGGGTAATTTTAACCCGATCGCCTTAACCACGTTTTCCAGTTCACTATATCGATCCAGCCGTCGTTGGGCCTGATCGCCGAAAAAATGATGATTATAGGCCGTCAGCGGCTTAATCGGCGTCGTTGGTTCGGTTTGACTCCAGCCCATAAATTCGGGTTTACGCTCGAAAGCTAACTGATAATAGTCCCATAAAGCACCCGAAATGGTCGTAGCAAACTGGTCCCCAAACAGACACCTTACCCAGTTTTGTAGATGCTGTTTCGAATACTGGCTATCCAGAAAGGGATCGACCCGATAGGCCATATCCATAAAGAGCTGCAAATCATATTCTCCGGGCTTAATATCGCCTACGTTGACGACCCAGACCTGATTTGCTTTCGTCGCATACGCTTTGGTCATTTCTTCGCGAATCAGCGCGGGATGGGTCGTCGATAACCATAAATAATCATGGGGACGCCCCCAATAGGAAGCGTGGTAGTAGACGCCCGAACCACCCGGACGATTTGCCTCTTCCGCATTGCTCAGTTGGTGGATATAGCCATAATTGTCATCAGGCCAGATCAGGGTAACATCATTCGGGACCTTCAGCCCATTCGCATAGACCTCCAGAACCTCTTTATAGAGCGTAAATACCTGGGGGACTTTCGTCGCGTCAGGATTGATGTATTTCTGGAATAAACCGCGCTGGTCGGCAAAAATCTGCTCAATTAACGGAACCGCTTCTTTGGGGTCTTTAACACCTTCCATGCCACTATCATGAACACCGCGCATACCGATGGTGTACATGACATTTGTGGCCCCGGCTTCTTTCACCCGACTCTCCCAGTAGCGATAAATCGCAGATTTGTTGGTGATATAATTGAAGTCGCCCATGCTTTTTTTATCCCATTCGCGGACGTTATTGCGCAGCATCGGTTCGGCATGAGACGTACCGACAATTAGTTCATAGGCATCCGCCACTTCTTTGTTGCCTGGAATCGTATAAAATGGCTTTGTACTGGGATGCATCGCTGGCCAGATCAGGTTTGCTTTAAGCCGAAGCAGGAGTTCGAAGACTTTGGCATATGTTTTAGGCCCGATGTCGGCGGTTTCGGGTTCGAACGTTTTGGCCGCCCAGGGTTGTAATCCCCAATCTTCATCATTGATAAAAATACCCCGGTATTTCACGGAAGGTGGTGATGAAACATACTCATCCTGCTGAATGATTAGTTCACGGTTCTGCTTTACCGGCACATCGGCCCACCAGTACCAGGGCGACACGCCCAGCTTTTCTGAGAGTGTGAAGACACCATAAGCGGTCCCGCGCGAATCACTCCCCGTAATGACCAGCGCTTTGGAAATGGATGCCAGCGGCTTCTCCACCACAGTCATTCCAAAGCATTCCCACTGTCCCTGAAGTTTGCGCTGAAACAGCGACTGTTGGCTTACCAGCTTTAGGATAAGAGTCGATTGAATCGGCCCGATGGCAATGATGTTGCCCGATGCCTTCGACAGATCGGTTATTACCTTCGGCTTAACTGTGGTGACTCGCTCAATATCAAGGGCCAGCAAATGGGCTGCTATTGAGTCAAGCTTAGCAGCATTCGGGTTATAAACAATGGTGACTCGGGACGTGTGGGTAACAATAGGGAATGGGGTAGCCTTTGCCAAAGGGCTCTGAGTCAGCATAGCCAGAATCCAGAACCCGAATAGCCCCAACCGTATCGCTTTATAAAAAAATAGTTCTGCCGACATTTAGTTCAAGAGTAAGCTAACGATGGGTTCGATCAGTTTTCGGGAACCGTTGGCATCGAGATGCAAACCGTCGGCCGTCATGGTTTCAATGTCCAGACCGGGTATAGCAAAGCCGCTGACAAAAAAACAGTCATTCCGTTGAGCGACTTGTTTAAATGATTCGCCCATCGCTTTCACCCGTTGCCCACCGCCTGCATATTTTTCGGTAGCCTCCGCCTTGGTTCCGTAGGGTGGTGGCGAAACGATGACAATTTTTGCCTTTTTCAGAGCTGCGTACGGGCAGTTCTGAATGCTGCGAATGAGTTTTTCCAGATTGGCGGGCACTTCCTGCTGACGGTCCGCAAAAACCGCCTTGGCATCGTTGGTACCCAGTTCGATGACAATGAAATCATAGGGGCTGCTTCCGGTCGATTCGGATGCTTTTTTTAGGTTCTGATCGATGACCATGAGTGAATTGAGGGTGCTATCTCCCAGATTCAAAAATCCGACGGTTCGGCCCGACTTACTGATATTATAGACATGGGCATTCGGAAGTGCTTGCCTCAGCTGCTGTGGCCAGCTATAGGGGAATGTGCCATTGCTGTCGCCAAGGGTAAAAATGCTGAGTCGCTTTTCGGAGAGAATAGCCTGTTGAGCAACAGCTACACTATTGACATACAGTTGCAAAACAAACAAATAGCTGATGGTTGCTTTTTTCATCTTTAGGGTTTGTGCTAGCGTTACTCGTTCAGGAGTTCATTCAGTGCATAGTCTGTCAGCATTTCATGAGCCCCTTCGAAAATAGTTAGTCTCACGTTGCCGACTTCTTTTTTCAGGCAGATCGGTCGGTCAGCGATCTGGCCGAGCTTACCTAATGGCTGGCGAAATTCAAGCAACGTCAGCTTCTCCTGGTCGGACACGTACTTAGATCGATCGGTTACCGACAAGTCCTTCAGTAGCTTGTTGTAGAAATTAATCGAGTGCGTAATTGGTACACTGCCCTGTATACCGTCATATACCCCTGCGTAAATGAACAGCTTCGCCTGTTTCATTCTGTTCACCGGCGTTTTCATATAGAGCGGTGATCTCAGTCGGGCACTTTCCAGATTCAGGCTTTCTCTGGAATCCGTGCAGGCCAAAATATCCGTTGCGTATTTAGCCTTCCTAATCGTACTTTCCCGATACCAGGCTTCCAGATCCGAAATGGAAGCCCATGCCGAAAATTTTCGGATCGGATGTTTCGATTTCATGAAGGTACTCAACGTAGCATATCCGCCACCACTGACACCGATCACGTAGATTTTGCTGGTATCTACATTGGCATGTTGGCGGGCAAACGTGATCGCATCGTCAATGTCGGTTAAGGCCAATTCGCTGCAACAGGCACTCGCCGTCTTGTTGGCTCCGCGAAAATCCGGATGGATATAATTTAAATCCCGCTGCTTACAAAGGGGGGCCAGATCATCCTTTTGCTGATAATCTCCGCTCCAGGTGTGTAAGGAGATGATCAGCGGTTGAGGCCTGGCCGACCGTGTTTTATAGAAATAGGCTTTTTGAATCTGACTATCCGCACTGGACTGAATACCGACTAATTCAACATCCGACGGCCAGGTCGTACTACGCGTATCATCGAACTTGATATATGACTCAGTGGCAGGCTGAGTTTGCGCAATGGAAACAGCACACTGTAACCAAATGATAATCAACACGAACGCGCGAATAAAAGTCTTCATAAATAGAACGGGCATAGTAGATCGCTTAGTTATTAATTAAAATTTTATCAAGCGATACAAAGTTATCTATACTGCCGTAGTTCGACCTTCGTTTATCCGACCAGGTTCCGTGTTCTCCTGCCACCGTAACGGTTAGGGTATATTGTCCTTTAGTCAGAACAGGCGAAAGAAACGCCAGTGATCTGACCGGATATTTACAATACATATCTACCAAGGCTGAACACAGTTTTTTCCCCTGGGCATTGGTCAGCGTTACCTTCGCATAACCTCCATTTGGTCGTAATAACCCGCGCAAACCAACCTGCCTTCCCTTGAATTTCAAGGAGAATGTAGTCCCCTTGACGTTTGAACTGCTTATAGTTGCCGTGTCAGACGTGTGCTGCCACTCGCCCTGATAGTCAATTAATGTTTTATCGATGTTATCGATTACCTTTTTCCCGGCTTCGGCAAAAGACGTTGTTCCGGTTTTCAGATCAATCCGCCAGGCTTCCCGGTAGGTTGGCAGTGAAAGGGACGTACCCGAAACGGAAAGTGGCTGCCAGACGTAGGTTGCCGAGGAAGCCTGACGAGGGAAGGACCATCGGTCACCCATATACATATACGTCGTTTCTTTTGTGCCCGTGATGGGTAAAATAAACGTAGTCTGCGAGTTCCAGGTGAGCGTTCCCTGTGGAGCGAAGGTGCCCCGGTTGATCCAGGGGCCTTTCAGCGAGGTAGCCGTATAGTAGTAATTATCATTACGCTCCCAGCTGGTTAAGTGCGAACCCAAAAAGTAATAGAGGCTGTCTTTCTTTAAAATGGCTGGTGATTCAAATCCTGAAGTCATGCTTTTCGTTAGCTGTTCCGTAACGGATTTGTAATCATCACTGAGTTTATAAATCTCCCCACCGTGAATTAGAACATACCCGGAACCATCGCTGTCCTGAAACGTACCCATATCCCATTTACGAATGGGCAGGCCATTAAAAAACAGTGGCCCCCGAAACGTATAAGGCCCCGTAATAGCGCTTGCCGTAGCATATCCCACAAATTGATCGGTATAACCAAGTGTGTCGGCGTGCATAAACATAATGTATTCTCTCGTTTTGGGGCATTTCATCACCTTCACCCGTTCGCCTACCCGATTAGGACCTAATTTTCCAGAGGCTTGAAGTGGCAACGCCACACGCTCAAATTTCCAGTTGTAAAGGTCAGTCGAGGAGTAACAGGTAAAGCCTGCGAACGCGTTACTGGTATCGCTGTGTGCTTCTCCGAACAGATAAAATCGCCCATTGTCTTTCACGATACAGGCTCCGTGTGCACTGACAACCTGGCCTCTATCGTCGAACCAGGGAATACCGGAATAAATGGCCCCGTAAGTGCCTGGATTTTGCGCGCTGGAACTCAAGGTAGCCGTTAGCGCCAACAGGATCAACGCGAGCGAGGTGAGCGTTTTCATAGGTATTCTGGACACGGCTCGGCTTAACCAAAGAAGTTTGAGCCGGGCAGTGTCAGGAAAGATTTTTTCACCAGCGTAGAGAAATGATCGCTACGCTGATTCGGGTAAGATAAAATTAATAACCTGGATTTTGGGGATATCCGCCGGTATCCCGATCCCTGACCGTTTGCGGAATCGGGCGCAGGTAATACTTGTCCATGACGCCAGCTGGATTTGCCATTTTCGTCAGGATATTTTGCTCAAAGGCCCGGTTCAGTTTATGGGCACGCTTGAGATCCAGCCACCGTTTGTATTCACCTTCCAGTTCTCGGGCGCGCTCATCGAGAATGAAGTCGAGCGTAACGTCGTTGGCTGTAACAACCAGACTTTGACCCGGCAATGTGGCCCGTTTGCGAACAACATTCAGTTTTTCAGCCGCTTTATCTACTTGGCCTCCTTTAAAATAAGCTTCAGCGGCAAGCAGATACGTTTCGGCCAGCCGAAACAGAATGATATCTCTGGTGTTGCGATAATCGTGTTCATTATTGCCGGGGGGCTGAGCCGCCGGATCAAAGAACTTATTGACCATAGGGAATTTCAGCGCCCCGCCAATTCCGTTGAAATCCTGTTTCCATCGGTTGAACCGAATGATCTCAACGTTGGGATTGGCCGTCTTCAACGCAATCGAATCCTGGGCAGTAAACGCCTGATCGGGCTTTGGAAAATAGAAGCGTAAATCCCCTTTCTTCACTGTAGCCGTACCTAGTTTGGCATCCTGAACAGCATAAAACTGGCTTAAGAACGTCCCATCGTAACGGGCATCTTTTCTGGTATCATAGAGGGTGTAGAGAAACTGGGTCGGCATAAAATCAGAGGTACGACGGTTATACAGGGTCGTTTCGCCATCGTAGAACCCCGGTTCCCGGAAAATCCGCCACCCCAGAAAATTGTTCTGACCATTGCCAATCGTTTTATTGCGCAGGCTGGTGGCATCGTATTGGACCGAGAAGATAATCTCCTTATTTTTTTGATTGTCTGCGCGGAAAACATCGGTAAAGGCAGGAAGCAGGGTATAATTCGCCCCGCTGATCACCTCCTCCGCGTACTGGGCTGATTTGGTAAAATCGGTACTGGTTCCGAACGTTTTATAGCCTTTGGTCAGGTAAATCAGCGACAATAAATGTTTAACGACGCCCTGGGTTACGCGGCCAAAATCGGTGGTCGTAACATCCACGCTTGCTACCGCAGCATTCAGGTCGGCCAGGATAAACTCATAGACCTCGGTTTCAGTATTGGGCACGAAGTGGGTTATCGCCGTATTGATTTCCTCCTGAACGATGGGAATACCACCATAGTTTTCGACCAATAGATAATAGTAAAATGCCCGTATGGTACGAACCTCGCCAATGCGCTTGTTCTTCTGACTTTCGGAAAGTCCGGGAATGGTATTTCCTTTATTGATAGCTGTATTACAGCGTTGAATTCCCGCATAAATCATCGTAAAGAATTCATCACTACCTGAGTTATCGGAAGATAAGGTATTGTATTCATTGAGCTGGGTAGCCCGAATGACCCGGTCGCCTACCGTACCGCTGACCGGCTCGATTTCGCCCCGCGTGGTGATGTCGGTTCCCCATTCAAACATTTTAGGGTCACTTTCATAAATATCGCGCAACGAGGCATAGCAGGAGTTCACCAGCGATTCGTAGCCAGCGGCATCAACATAGTAGTTCTCCGCTGTAATGCCGCTCAAATTTTCCTCTTTCAGAAAATCACTGCAGGAAACCAGGCTTACGGTGAGGAGTACAGTTAGTATGGAATATATTTTTTTCATGTTCGAAGGTTCTGATTTAAAAGCCAAGGTTTATGCCAAACAGATAGGAAGCTGAGCTAACGGCTGTTCCATAGGTATTGGTGCTGGTCCACTCGGGGTCGAATCCCTCGTACTTGGTGAATAGAAACGGGTTGGTAGCCGTTCCGTAAATGCGTAAGTTATTGATTTTGTATCGCTTAAGCAGATTGGCTGGCACGTTGTACCCCAGTGTAATGTTGCCTACCCGGACGAAATTGACATTCCGGTATGTCGGCACAGCGGAGTAAGGCCCAGGATTACCGGGCTGAAACCAGGTTTGTGAGGGATTCGTTGGCGTCCAGTAATCGACTTTGAGCTGATTATAGTCCGCATTATAATTCATAAAGGTGGCGTCGAAACTACTGACAAATTGCTCCCCCTGACGGGTATACACCTGGACAAACAGGTCTACATTGCCGTAGCGGAACGTATTGCCAACCGATCCCGTCCAACTGGGAACCCGTTTACCGATAATCTGCCGATCATTGGCATTGATGACGCCGTTGTTGTCCAAATCTTTGACGCGGATTTGTCCCGGTTTTTGATTGAATTTGGCAGCCTGATCAATTTCACTGGTTTGCCAGATGCCATCGTACACATAGGTATAATTCACCTGAACGGGCTGACCGATGAACAGGCTGTTACCGACATCGTCTTTGGTGCCGCCATAGAGCTCAAGAATCTTATTTTTATTGGCATCAAAGACAAAATCGCTTTTCCACATGAATTTTCCAGCGTGAATATTGACCGTACTCAAACCAATTTCGACCCCCGTATTGCGTAGTTTACCGATGTTATCCGTGATGGAGCTAAATCCGGATGGGGCTGGTAACTGACGGTTTAACAGAATATTGTCAATCAACCGGTTATACACGTCTACAGTACCCGTGATGCGATTATTGAGCAACCCAAAATCGAGCCCCAGGTTGATTTCTTTCGTTAGCTCCCAGGTTAAATCCTTATTGGCCAGCTGATTAGGCGCATAGCCGAGAGCGAGGGTTCCGCCAAAATCGTAATACGTTTGGGCGAGGGTGGCCTGCGAAGAATAAGCGGATACACGGTCATTCCCGCTAACGCCGTAACTGACCCTGAATTTAAGGTCGTTGATGGCCGTTATATTCTTCATGAACGCTTCCTGCGACACACGCCAGGCTACTGAAGCCGACGGAAAAAAGCCCCATTGGTTACCTTCCGCCAGTCGTGACGAGCCATCCCAACGGCCCGTAGCAGTTAGCAGATACTTATCTTTGTAATTATAATTGGCACGGCCCATGAATGAAGAGAGTGTATACTTGGTATAGCCCGTGCCATAGCCTTTCACCGTACCGCCCGAGCCCAGGTTGTACCACAGTGATTTATAAGGAAGACCGGCAATATCCAGGTTACTGGTTTCAAGCCGATCCTGCTGCATACTTTGCACGGCTGTAGCAGTAAGCTTATGCTCTCCCCATTGACCTTCGTACGTGGCCTGGTTATCCAACACCCAGGTAAATTGTTCGCTATTGGAATAAATGCCCTCAGTTGGCACGGAACCCCCAAGACTCTGCTTACTTAAGGGACCGTAGTAGGACCCCGAGCGAGCGGTGGACAGGTTGGGTGAAATACTAGATTTCAGGGTCAACTCAGCTGTTGGCTGGAACTGTACATACAGATTACCAAACGCCCGCAAATTTCGGTTTTGACGGAGCTCGTTTTCCTGGTCAAAAACCGGATTGGTAACCGAGTTAGTACCGTAAACGCGAAACGTCAGGTTGCCATTGGCATCGTAGGGATTGGTTATTGGGGGTAACCGGTAGGCTGACCGCAAGGCTTCCGAACTACCCAGATCCTGTAAGCTTTGTACCAGATAAAGATTCAATCCCGTACGCCAACGGTCGTTGATTTGCCGGTCCACATTGCCACGAAGGCTGTAGCGTTTAAAGCTTTCGGGTGAAACATTGCCATTTTCCTGCAATAAGCCGGCACTAATTGCAAAACGGGTCTTGTCATCCCCTCCACTGGCCGTTATATTATGGTTCATCTGCAAACCATTTTTCAGAATCAGGTTTGGCCAGTCAGTAAACTTACCAGCGTCAATGTTTGCCCACTGTTCAGGCGTGAAAAACGTGGTATTGTTCCGCGAGACATCCTTGCCCTGAGCCTGGAACATAGCCGTACGAAAGGCAACATACTCCGGTCCAGTAAACATATTCGGTAAATGGACGGGGACCCGTGCACCCACGTAGGCGTCGTAGGAGAGGGTCGTTTTGCCCGATTTACCCCGCTTGGTCGTTACGATCACCACCCCTTTTGCCCCCCTGGAACCATAAATGGCGGTCGCCGAGGCATCCTTCAGGATGTCTATTTTTTCAATATCGGCCGGATTAAGGTCATTCAGGCCCGAGGTAGTAGGTATCCCATCGATGACATACAAAGGAGAATTAGATGAGGGTAAATTTGAGCCGCCGATGGAACTGGTCCCCCGAATACTAATACTATAACCACTGCCGGGTTTACCGACGTTTTTGACAACTACTGCTCCAGGCACCCGGCCCTGCAAAGCACCGGTGGCATCCGGGGTAGCCGCCTGGGTGATGGCCGTTGAACTGATCGAGGCTATCGCGCCGGTTACATCGGCTTTTTTCTGGGTACCATACCCTACGACGACCACTTCACTGAGGGTTTTGTCGTCGGGTTGCATCGTAATAGCAATAACATTCTGCGCCCCAACCGTAACTTCCTGTGGTAGGTAGCCCACAAAGGAAAAGACCAGAGCAGTTCCTTTTGATGGTACCGCCAGTCGGAAATTGCCATCGGTATCGGTGGTTGTCCCCCGAGTTGTCCCCTTGACCACGACACTAACACCGGGTAACCCCTGCCCTTTCTCATCCGATACTTTCCCCGAAATAGTTTCGTCTTCGGGCATGGCCGTTACCATGGAGGCCATATCGGACGAATTGGCATTTGCTGAGCCAGCAGACGGGTGATCAGTTCCTGAATTTGATTCCCGATTCAGGATAATGTACCCGCCCGATACGGCATACTGAATGTGTAAAGGACGAAGCAGTTTGTTCAGCACCTCTTCCAGGGGTTGGTTTTGAGCAGTAAGGCTCACTTTACGGTCCCGGATAAGCGAAGGAACGTAGGAAAAGCGAACCTTAGCCATCTTTTCCAGTTGGCTTAACACAACTTTCAACTCCCGTTGTTCAACCTCAACCGTAACGGATCGATTGAGTAAATCCTGTGCTAAACCATCCCGGCCGTAGGTCATTCCAGCCAGTAGCAGAACAAGCAGCAGGGGTACACTAATTTTCATGAGAAGCGCAATACGTTTGCGTTTGGTAATCGTTTTTTTCATAATTTACCAACTGTTTTTGATTTTTAGAAAACAAAACCCTCCCTGGCTCCTGTAGGAGGAGCAATGTTTGCCAAGACATCGAGGGAAGTAACTTCAGTCGCGGGGTAGAAATGAACTTGGTTCCAAGCAGGTTCATTTCGATAGCCCGGCGACTTTTTTTGTGGGCTGTACTTGCGTTAGTTCATAGAATAGATTAAGGGTTAAAGACTTGTTACGGAATGGCTATTTACAACCTTCACTGGAAATGGTGATCTGGGTACCGTCCACTTTATAGCTGGCGCCAATGGTTTGGCAGATGATGTTCAGCTTGGTAAAAAAAGGCTCATCCCGCAGTGGAACCGTTAATTGGCAGTTTTGCATCGTCACCTTGTCATACTGAATCGTCAAACCATACGCCTTTTCCAGCCGGGCAAATACCTCCGATATGGGTGTGTTGTCGAAGTTAAAGCTGACCGGCTGGCTCTCAGACTGTAAGGCATGCGGATCGGCAACGATAGTCGGAGTCAGTTGATTGGCTTCAGTAAGATAGGTTGCCTGCTGATTGGGAGTAAGCATCAGGTGGCTTTCCGAATGTTGAGCAGAACCTGATTCATGCATTGGGTAGACGGCCACGCGCCCGGTACGTACCAATACCGATACCTGTTTGCTCCCGGTCCGGATGGTGAAGCTTGTACCAACGACGCGCGTTGTTAATCCATCGGCGTATACTAGAAACGGCTGCCGGGGATTTTTGGTCACCTCAAAGAAGGCTTCGCCCGTTAGAAAGACTTCCCGTTCTGACCGCTTTGTCATATCACGGGCATAACTTAATCGGCTGTGGCCTGCCAGCGTAATCCGACTGCCATCGGGCAAGGTTACTGGCTGCGCTTTATTTTGCGAATTGTTAACTTCCGTTAAAGGTAGATTGGACGATTCAATAACCTGTTCGTAGGCGTAGGTTGGAGTCGGTTTCAGACCTTGCCAGATACCCCAGCTAACGCCTGCCAGCAGTACTACCGCAGCAGCCACCTGCCACCAGGTTGCCCGGCTGTTTAAGTATCGTACCGGTACTTCCACAACTGGAGTTGTACTGGCTAAAATCCGTTGAATCTCCTGCGTAAGTTCAGTGTCGGATAAACTCGACCCCGTTTGCACCTGTACTAAATAGGCACGTGCTTCTTCCAGATCAGCCTTCTTTTCCGGGTAGGTCGTCAGGAGTTCATCCCATCGCGTTCCAGTGATCGCTGATCCATCCCGAACCCATTGGGCAAACTCATCATCGAGCAGGAAATCTTCGACCTCATAATCCTTATATTGCTTCATGGCTGAACACCATTTCAAAGTGCGTCTATAAGGAGGATAAAAAACAGAGCAGATTATAATGAAAAAAAATAGACTATTTTTTTACTAACTTATAACTATCTCATTATTAGCTAATTATAAAAAGTCGAATAAAAACGTATACGAAGACAAAGAGCAAACCCCACTGTTCCCGGAATGATTTTAACGCCTGCGACAAGAGGTTGGTAGCGGCTGGTCGGGAAATGTCAAGGACCTGTGCGATTTGCTCATTTGACAGGTTTTCATAGAATTTCAGATGAAGAACCTCCTGCTGACGCTTCGAGAGTCGACCAATTGTTTTTTGGAGTTGGGATAATTGCTGCTGATCAACTTCGTCGTCGATAATCCGCTTTTCGGCATGGCTACTGGCTTCGGCCTGCTCTTCATCCCATTCGGGAGGGAGTTCAGTCCAGATTGTATTTTTTTGCCGCTGCTGAAAAATGAGATTGCGAAGCGCCACAAACAGATAAACTTTGAGGTTGGTCACATCGCCTAAAAATAGCCGGCGCTCCCAAAGATTAACAAATAGATCGTGAACACAGTCTTTCAATAGATCTCTATCTTTCAAGAACTTAGCCCCATAATCGAATAAAGGTCTATAATATTTATGCAACAAAGCCTCGAAGGCCTGTCGGTCACCTTCCCGAAACGAATGCCATAAAATTGTGTCCTGTTCGGTCACCGTGAAAAACGACTAAAGGGTTGCTATACAAATATATCGGTAGCTCAAATAAAGAACAAAATAAATGGTAATGATTCAATTGAGGCTTTTGCGAAGATCATGCGGGTAACCTCTGGGTGGGTGCTGATGGCGGTGGCCTGAAACGGCTGAATCGGCAAACGATGACCTTCCAGCCGATTACTCCGGACCCGTTGGGGAAGACCAAATTTACGGGTAGCTTACTCATTTCCATCAATGAAGACCATGACCAGAATGTCTGGATTTGTACCGAAGAGGGTGGCCTGAATCGGTACGACCTGCGCACTAACCGGTTTTCGCATTATTTCAACGAGCCAACTATCAAACAGGACCTGGTTGTCATCTTCACCGATAGCAAAGATCGATTGTGGATTGGCAAAAAGGGACTCTACCTCTACAACCGGATTCGCGACCGCTTCGAGTTGTATCCCAATAAAGCGGGTCTAACGAATGAGTTTATCAAAGGTATTCTGGAGGATAAGAAAGGGAACCTCTGGATTTCGTCGTCGAATGGATTGACCCAGTTTAACCCGGACACCCAATCCTTCCGAAAATTTAATCCTCGCGATGGCTTGCAGGGATTGGAGTTTGAGGATAATTCCTGCCTGATGACCCGCGATGGCACCCTATTCTTTGGGGGAGTCAATGGGTTCAATACGTTCAAACCGGAGCAGCTTAATATCAATCGGTTTGTGCCACCCGTTTACGTGGCGGAGTTTCAGGTCTCAAACCATAACGTTGGGGTTGGTTCGGAAGACTCGCCGTTGACAAAAGACATCAGTTATACGGATGAAATTCAATTGGACTACGATCAGTCTACGTTTTCCCTGCTGTTTTCGGCCCTCAACTTTGTCGTTCCCGAAAACAATCAATACGCCTATAAACTCGACAGACTTGAAGATAACTGGATTACCGCCGGTACGGAGCGACGGGCCAGCTACACGAATCTTCAGCCAGGGGATTATACCTTTCAGGTGAAAGCGTCCAACAATGACTATGTCTGGAACAAACAGCCCCGAACCATTCACATTGTTATTTCGCCCCCGTTCTGGGCAACCTGGTGGTTCCAGCTACTGGTGCTGATCCTGGTTCTGTATGGTGTGTTTGCTTTTTTCGAGTTCAGACGCAAACTTGAATTGAAGGCTACTCTGGAAAAACAACAAAATGAGCTGTACCAGCTTCAACTACAGTTCTTTACCAACATTAGCCACGAGTTTCGGACGCCACTCAGCCTGATTCTGGGACCGCTGGAACGGATCAGGAACATAAACCCCGACCAGGAATTTGCGCACTACTACAATACCATTTACCGGAACGCCAATCGATTGATGAGCCTGATTAACGAGCTAATGGATTTTCGGAAAGTGGAGACGGGGGCGCTGAAGTTGAAAGTAAAACCGGGTGATTTACGCCAGTTCCTGAATGGGCTAGTTGATGAGTTCAAAGACTTTTCCAGTCAAAAGCAGGTCACGCTTCACGTTCGGGATAGCGGTGATTATGGGCAAGTTTGGTTTGACAGCAACGTGCTAGAGAAAATCATCCTGAATTTGCTCAACAACTCGTTTAAATACACCGGACAAAATGGGGTGATTACCGTAGACGTGTTTTCGTCACTAACTGATTTTCAGCCAACCTTCACCAATAAACTGGCCTTTGAAGAGCCGAAACGGGCAGGCAATTATGTCTATATCCGCATTGCTGACAATGGGATTGGTATTTCGAAAGAATCCATTACCCATCTGTTCGAACGGTATTTCCGGATCAGTCCGGCGCATCTGGGGTCGGGCATTGGGCTGGCGTTCGTTAAAAGCCTGACGGCACTGCACAAAGGCGATATCTATGTGTACAGCGAGCGGAATGAGGGTGCCGAAATTATTGTGGGTATTCCTGCTGATGAAACCAGCTATGACAATGCCGAAAAGCTATCCAATGTGATCTACGATGGGGGTGTTGATCTGGAGTCGGGCACGATGTCGTTTTTTGCCGATACGGTGACCATTGACCCCGCCGAAGATGCTGCTCCAACTCTTGGGAAAGATAAACGGGAAAGTATACTGTTCGTGGATGATAATGCTGAGTTGCGCCAGTTTCTGCGCGACACCTTGCAGACCAAATACCAAATCTACGAAGCCGAAGAAGGCAATGCGGCTTTTGAGATGGTCCGGCAAATTAACCCTGACCTCATCGTCAGCGACGTCATGATGCCGAGTGTCAATGGCATTGAGTTTTGTAAACGCATCAAAACCAACTTTGAAACCAGCCATATTCCGTTTCTGATGTTAACCGGGCGTGATTCGCTGGAAGCCAAAATTGAGGGGGTGGGTTCAGGCGCCGATATTTACCTGTCGAAGCCGATCAGCGTAGACCTGCTCATGCTGACGATCCGGAATATTCTGGAGCAGAAGAAAAAGTCAAAAGAGCGCTACCTGAGCGATTATTATACGGAAGCGCGTGGCCTGGTCAGTTCGGAGAAAGACAAAGACCTGCTGGACAAACTGAATCAGGTCATGGAAGAAAACCTGATGAATCCCGAACTGGACGTTGAGTTCCTTTGCAGCGCCATTGGGGTGAGCAAAACGAGCTTATTCCAGAAGATTAAAAGCATTACTGGCCAGTCGATTGTCGAATTCATCCGCACCTTCCGACTGAAAAAATCCGTCCAGCTCATGACCGAAGAAGATGTACCGCTCAGCGACGTAGCCTACCGGGTCAGCTTTCAGGACCCTTCCTATTTCAGTAAAGTATTCAAGAAAGAGTTTGGTAAATCGCCGAGTCAATTTCTGGACAGTTTGAAGAGGAAGTGAAGGGGAATACTGCTAACTGGCAGATAGATTTCGTTGAATGTAAAGAACAAAATCCATTGAAACACCGCTATCTTCAGCTATTTCGTCAAGGGTAAGTTTTCCCCGCCTTAAGGCTTTTGTAACAGTCTCAATTTCTTTCTGTTCGACTGCTTCCCGAATCTTTTGTTTTTCAGCTTTTACTGCTTCGGCATTGGCTGCTGTCACACGCGCAAAATAGGCACGCTCTTCGGGTGTCATCTTACGCGTATCCAGTTCATCAATTGCTCGCTTAAGCCATTCCTCATCCCAAAAAGCCGGGTACTGCGTGGGCTCGGTCGTGTGGAGCGTCTTCATGGTATAAACCAGTTTCTCTAGATCAGTTTCTATTTCAGCGACTTGCTTAGTAAACTTAGCCAATTCTACGATGATAAACGTCATTTGGTGGTCAATGATTTCATTCTGTTGGCTCCGTAAATTGGCTATTGTATGAAAATGAGCCGTTGGCAGAATGTTCTTTTCCAGAATCGCAATAGCATAAAGTTTGGGTAAGTTAGCATAATCGAACTCGCCCCGTTCCACTAGGGTATTGAACTTGTGCAAAGCATAGAATTTCAGGCGTTGCACAAAATGCGGTGCCTGCCCTAATTGCATCTCGACAATGAACTGATTGCCATTTTCGTCGGTGCAGGCTAGGTCAAAAATGCCACTTCTACTGTCGACAGTAAGTGCCTCGAACGAATTTTTATCAAACTTGACTTCTCGGATGCGCGTATCAGATTTGATAAGTGCCTGTAATGCTATTCGAAGGAATAAACTGTCAGCTTCATTACCGAAAGTGGTTTTAAAGCCGTAATCTGAAATAATAGGAATGTATATACTATTCTCCATGAAGCAAAGTTATCGGAAACGCTTAAAAAGCCTACTTGTAAGCCACTTGCCTCACCTGAAAGAATTCGGGGTGAGCAAAACGAGCTTATTCCAGAAGATTAAAAGCATTACTGGCCAGTCGATTGTCGAATTCATCCGCACCTTCCGGCTGAAAAATCCGTCCAGCTCATGACCGAAGAAGATGTACCGCTCAGCGACGTAGCCTACCGGGTCAGCTTTCAGGACCCTTCCTATTTCAGTAAAGTATTCAAGAAAGAGTTTGGTAAATCGCCGAGTCAATTTCTAGACAGTTTGAAGAGGAAGTAAAGGACTTAGAAGCTAGTTAACAGTACCTAATATCTGATTTGTAGTCAAGTTCAGCCAAGACTGTCGTATGCACCCCAATTTAGCATGACAGATAAATAGTTGTCGTACGAAATGAATGTATTTTGAGAATATAAATCCTGTGGCTTTAATCTGTTTGTGGCAGTAATCAGGTGTCAGGTGAATTGGGCGGCAGTGGCCGATCGTTGGCATGCCAGTCGCGTCTAGTACAAAGGCTTAGTCAAGCCCTTCAGCCGCCATTAGTCTCATCTTGTTAGCAGCGGATAAGCATCCCCTGTTCATAAAGCGTTGTTGCGGTTGTTCCAAACTCCTTTTTAAACACAAACGAAAAATGCGACAAATCTTCGAAGCCTAAATCCTGGTAGATATCGGTGGGTTTGTGGCCCTTTTCTTCAATCAGGAAACGGGCTTCCTGCAACCGCCGTTTCACTAGCCAACGATTGGGCGTTTCATCAAAGATACTTTTGAAATCTCGTTTGAAGGCCGACAAACTGCGCCCGGTCAGAAAGGCAAAGCGTTCCAGATTTACGTTGAATTTATAATTCTTTTGCATAAATGCTTCCAGATCTACCCGGCCCGGAACCCCATAATCGAACAATATATCCGACAAGTCGGGATGCAATGCCAATAGGATAAGCAGCAATTCTTCTCGTTTTAAGTCAGAAAAAGTGGCGCTGACCATTCCGGACTCATTGTAATAAGGCTCGAGCGACAGCAGAAAGCTGTTGAGTAGTTTGTCTTTTTTGAGCCGGATAAAAGCGTCCCTGGATGAGTGCTTTTGAAACGTTATGATGTGCTTTTTCTGGAAATTTTTTAAAAAGGATTCATCAAAAATGAAGACGACTTTTTCAAACTCGTTATTCTCTTTTACTTTGTTATAGCGGGCCAGTCTGTTTTTGCGAACCAGGCAGCTTTCACCGGGCCTAAGTATATAGTGTTTAGTGCCGTCATATCCGTTCATGAGTCCTTTTGCCAGAAATATAAAGAAATGTTCGGCAACGAATTGCTCTGGTGAAAGAGCAGGGCCAACAAAACACGATTTTATTTCCGTTATTTTCATGGCTTCGCCTGCAATTTTATATCCTGTACTTCTAAAATAGCTTTATCGTATCCTCTGGATACGCAGTTAATCATGGCCAGACCTACTTCCCGCATGGTACAGGTCCAATTGGGTAAAATGGATAGCCATAAAGGATTTAACGCTTCGAAAACGCGATAAATCAGCCGAACGTTCTGCTGCCCTTTGACCGGTTTCATAAAGCCAGGACGAAAATTGTACACCGCTTTAAACGGTAGTTTCAGCAACGCATTTTCGGTTCGCCCTTTTACTCTGGCCCACATTACGTTTCCCCGCTCGGTGCTATCGGTACGGTTTCCCGAAACATAAATGAAAACCAGTTGCGAATTGATGTCGGAAAGCGTTTTGGCAAACGGAACCACAAAATCATACGTCTTTTTTGTAAACGATGCTTCATTTTCGCCAACCGCACTGGCACCGGCACAAAAAAAGCAAGCATCATAGTTTTTCAGGCGCTCACTGTAATTTTTGATTTCTGAAAAATCAGTTACGATCAGCTCGTTTAGCTTTTCGTGTTTACGGCCCAGTGGCCTTCTGTTAATGACCAGCACTTCGGTCACTACAGGGTTTTCCAGGCAAACCAGCAAAACGCCTTCGCCAACTAATCCGGCAGCACCGGTAATGATTAGTTTCATAGCTGTTTAGTTGACAATACTTAATTTGATTAAACTAGTCGCCGTCGCCAAAATGGCGTCTTCGGTAGAGCGAGGCTTCCAGCCTAATTGGGTAATTGCTTTTTCACTGCTTGCTCTTTTGATCATGCCTAAATACGGTTCAACCGCTTTCAGTTTCGGAATGAATAGGGCCAACAGTTTAATGAGCCAATTCGGTAATTCTCTGGTTGGAACTTTCGCTGCTTTTTCTCCCAGATTTTTTCTGAGCACATTGGCCGTATCCAACAGAGAAAATCCTTCGCCTGCCACTGCTATAAAGCGTTGCCCGCTTGCCTGGGGCATGGTCATGGCTTTCACATGCAAGTCGGCAACGTCACGGACATCTACGTAGCCCGAAATTAGCTTAGGACAGGCTTTCATATCCCCATTCAGCATTTGTTTGATATTCTGAATGGAATGCGAAAAATCGTCCGACAAAACGGGGCCCAGCACTCCGGTAGGATTGACCACGGCCAGTTCCATTCCGGCACCTTCATTTTTGATAAAATCCCAGGCTGCTTTTTCAGAAATGGTTTTCGATTTTTGATAGGGGAATACCGTATCGTTCAACACTGTCCAGTCTTCCTCTGTATACGGCGTGGTTTTTACGGTACCAAACCCCACGGCACCAAAAGCCGACGTAAGTACCACTCGTTTTACGCCCTCTTTTTTAGCTGCCCGCAACACAAAAAGGACCCCATTTCTTGCCGGGACAACGAAATCATCCTCCGTTTTTGCCTCCGTATGCGGTGTTGGTGAAGCGACGTGTATAACATACTGGCAGCCTTTGGTTGCTTTTTCCCAACTTGGTTCATTCTGTAAATCAGCTTCTACGAATGATAAATCGTCGACGGAATGAAGACCGCCTTGTTTGAGCATTTGTTTTACCAATTCAGCTTTTTTAAGTGAACGCAGTGTAGCTTTTACTTTATACCCCTCCCTGAGCAAAGCCATGATGCAATAAGTAGCAATAAAGCCCGAACCTCCCGTTACCAATACGGTTTGTTTATTTTCCATTTTATGATTGACATGTTGATACGGCAAAGTTCAATCATGAAACGGGATGTTAGTTTGTTAAAAAGTCCAAAGTTGATTGTTGAAAAGGCCAATTATTTCTAAACTATACCAAGGATGCAGCGGTGTACTGTTGGCGGCTGGTATGCCAACGGTCGGCCGCTCATATCTTTGTTTTGATTGGAGGTTGTTCGAAAAAGTGCAATTTTTGAGTAAGACCTGACACAGGTAGCCAGTACCTCGGGTCGGCCGCTGAGACACCCTCCGGTGATCTTGATTAGGCTGGTTGTGCTGGCTCCCTTGTCGCTTTCCAATAAGCTCCGACAGTACCCATAGACGCGGCTTGAAGCCGTTATCTGCCATCGATGTGCCAGGGCCAGGAAAGTAGTCAGGTTCATGTTTCACTTTTTTATCCCCTTTGTTATGACTTCTTTTCTACGGTACTGCGTGGGGCTGGACATCAGCAAAGACACGCTTCAGGTTTGTTTATCGGTGATGGAGTC
Source organism: Spirosoma endbachense (assembly GCF_010233585.1). Taxonomy (NCBI): domain Bacteria; kingdom Pseudomonadati; phylum Bacteroidota; class Cytophagia; order Cytophagales; family Cytophagaceae; genus Spirosoma; species Spirosoma endbachense. Next base: position 1,076,720 of record NZ_CP045997.1, on the reverse strand, counting down.
CACAGGCCGTGTAACGGTCAAGGGAACAACCAAACTACCCAATAAATCCACTGGCTTTGCCACCTTAATTACTTGGGTAGCCCGTCATCGTAAGCTTGACTTACCCTTGACATACCTTATGGAGTCCACAGGGGTCTATCACGAAGCGGTTGCCTGGTATCTCCATCAGCAGGATCAACCGGTCAGTATTCTCTTACCCAACAAGGCTAAGTACTATCTCAAGAGTCTGGGCTACAACCGGGCAGCCGGCGCTGTCCAAGAACGACAAAATCGACGCCCAAGGTTTGTCCCGCATGGGTCTGGAACAGCAACTGCCGGTCTGGAAACCGCTGTCTAAAAATCTTTATGCCCTTCGTCTATTAACCCGACAGCACCAGCGATTGCAGGAATTAAAGACCCAATCTACCAATCAGCAACATGCCCTATCTCATAGCGCCTTTGATAATGGCTTTATCACCAAGCAACTCACTAACCTGGTCAATGTATATGACCAACAACTGACCGCTTTGGAGCAAGCCATTGCTCAACTCATTGAGGAAGACCCCATCCTCAAACCCCGCATCGAGGGCTTAGTCAAGATCAAAGGTCTTGCCCTGTTATCGGTAGCGGTGCTGATAGCCGAAACTAACGGCTTCGAGGGCTTCACCAATCAGCGGCACCTAGTGAGTTATGCAGGCTACGATGTGGTAGAGAACCAGTCTGGTAACCATACCGGCAAAACCCGCATCTCCAAGAAGGGTAACAGCCGCCTTCGTCGAATCCTGCACATGCCCGCCTTCAATGCCGTTCGCTTCAAGGAGCCAACTTGTAAAGCCCTGTATGATCGGGTCTACGAACGGAGCGGCATCAAGATGAAAGCTTACGTGGCCGTTCAGAAGCGATTACTGCTAATGACCTACGCCTTGTGGCGTCACGGAGTCGACTATGACCCTGAGTATTTGGCGAACCGAGCCGAGAAGGATAAAAAAATAGTCCCGACCGGCGGGACTACACAGGATCAATTAGCCGAAGCCGAGTTGTCCTACTTGTAGTCCAAAGATAGGAAAAAAATCCTATCTCAAAAGTTGCTTTTCACGACAGTACCAACCACCCAGTTCCCTTGACACTTCTCCTCGCTAGATTCTTGCCAGTTCACTGTCTCTTTAAACGCCCGTGGCTGTAGAACGGACTTGTCGATCCCTAGTTTAAGACTTTTCTTAGTCGGATAAGAAGCAACAATACTCCGAAGAGATGACCGGAATTAATTAGTTTTTCCATTGGTCATCTTCCCGGTTAGCCTATAAAATGCCTCCCAAAACAGCTCTGAGCCATTTTTAGCCAGTCGAAGCGAAATTCGCAAATAGCTGAAAATGTCTAAAATTACCAGAAATAAGCCTAAATCTCCATCTCATTTGCTACCGTTCGACTGAAATTTGTCCTACTTAATTCAGGGAAATTCCAGTTTAAATAAACCCAATGGTTGCAATGAAAAACCTATACCTGTTCGTATGGATGGGGCTTATTCTACTTTCCGTTTTGGAAAGCCTGGCCCAAAAATTGGTCGTAAAGGGGAACGTAAAAGATACTGATGGCCATGAATTGCCCGGTGTCAACGTGGTGGTGAAAGGTAGTTCGCAGGGGACCACTACCGACGGTAGTGGAGCGTATACAATCAGCGTCGATCAGACAGATGCTACGTTAGTCTTCTCCTTCGTCGGATATCAGGCGAAGGAAGAAAAACCCGGAAGCCGGGCGGTTCTGAACGTCGTGCTGAGCACCGACGACAAAACCCTGAATGAAGTGGTGGTGGTGGGTTACGGAACGCAGCGGAAAAGTGATATTACAGGCTCCATTGGCTCGGTCTCAGCCAAAGAATTAAGAAGCTTTCCGGTAGCTCGGGTCGATCAGGCGTTACAGGGCCGGTCGCCGGGTGTGGTGGTGCAGAATAATGATGCTTCCCCCAATGCCAGCGTTAGCATTCGGATACGCGGCAGTAACTCCATCAATGGGTCGAACGATCCACTGGTTGTGATCAACGGCTTTATCGGGGGTGATCTGTCGTCCGTGAATCCAAACGACATTGAAAATATTGAAGTGCTGAAAGATGCGTCGGCAACGGCTATCTACGGCTCACGCGGTGCTAACGGCGTACTGCTGATTACCACCAAAAAAGAGCAACTGGCAAGCCCGTTGTTCAGATAAACACCTTTGTGGGATCGCAGTCGCTTCGAAAAAAGCTGGACTTATTGCCCGCTGGTCAATATGCCGAATCTGTGAATGCCAACCGGCAGGAGATCGGGGCTAATCCGGTCTATTCAGCCGCTGAAGTTAACGGCTCAGATCATGGGTGCCGCCCGCCTGATCGACGATGAAGAGAGTTATTACATCAATATGAAGGGAACAGGTGGTGTGGGCGACGCGCAGGCAGGTATTACCAACCGCCGACGGATGCTGTTGCAAAACACCAACCAGCTAACGTACCAGAAAACCATTGGTACTGCACATAACCTGTCGATTACCGCCGTGTATGAACAGCAGCGTGAAGAATATAACGACAATTTTGCTGGCTCTAAAGGTTTCAATACTGATGCGCTGACGTACAATAACTTAGGCTTTGGTAACTCGCCCTATTATCCATCCTCAAACCGGACAAGCAAGACGATTCAATCGGTGATGGGCCGGATTAATTACGCCTACAATGATCGCTACCTGCTCAGCTTTACCAGCCGCTACGACGGGGCTTCGGTATTTGGTCAGGACCATAAGTGGGGCTTTTTCCCGTCGGCAGCCGCGGCCTGGCGGATCAGCAATGAAGACTTCTTCAAAAACGTTTCGCAGATCAGCAATCTGAAACTGAGGGTTAGTTATGGTCTGACCGGTAGCCAGGGTGTAGCGCCCTATACATCACTGGATCAACTAAATACCTATTCGGCTTACTCCATCAACGGCTCGACGCTATCGCCCGGGGTTACATTGGGCGTACAGGGAAACCCAGACTTACGTTGGAAAAAAACAGCCCAAATGGACCTTGGTCTTGATGTTGGGTTGTTGAATAATCGCATTGAGTTCACCGTCGATCTCTACCGTAAAAAAACAAGCGATCTTCTATTGAACGTACCACTTCCGCTCACCTCAGGCTATACGTCGGTGCTGAGAAATGTGGGGCAGGTAGAAAACAAAGGAATCGAACTAAGTTTGGGCGGAACACCCGTGCGGGGATCCTTCACCTGGAATTCGAATGCCAATCTAGCCATCAATCAGAATAAAGTACTTGCCCTGTCGGGTGGGGACGAAATTACGCTGGGTGCACCGGGCTTACCCAATTTTGACAATACCATTTTTCTGACGGTTGGTCAGCCGATGGGTGTATTGAAAGGATACAGTCAGAATGGCACCTGGGGTACAACTGAAGCCGATCAGGCAGCCAAATACGGTGCCATTCCCGGCTCGCCTAAATACGTCGATCAGAATAACGACGGGGTGATCAACGACAAGGATATTACCTCGATGGGCACTACGTTCCCAAAATTCACCTACGGCTGGACGAACACATTTTCCTATAGCAATTTCGATTTGAACGTATTTATCCAGGGTGTTTCGGGAAACCAGATCTGCAACTTGTCTCGTGTGTACATGGACCGCACCTCATCGGATGCCGATGCAACCAGTACCCGAATTCTGGATCGCTGGACGCCAGATCATCAGAATACGAACGTACCGTCTTTCGCTGGAACGAATAAGTCCGAACTGCTCCAATCGAACCGGTGGCTGGAAAATGGTTCGTACCTGCGGGTCAAAACGATTACGTTAGGCTACAACCTGCCTAAGGCGATTGCTAACGTGGCCAAAATTAAAGCGGCCCGGCTTTATGTCAGCGGGGTTAACCTGATTACGGTGACGAAATACACCGGCTATGATCCGGAAGCCCGTACCGGCGTAGACACGTTCGGAGGCATCGATCTGGCCACCTGCCGGATCAAAGCAAGGGATAAAAAGAGAGATTAAATGGGCGCTTAGTGCGACTACCCATCAAACTTTTTAAGCGCTTCTGTAGTAACCGGGGTGAAGAAGTTAACCAGATTGCCATCTGGATCCCGAAACAGCAACGACCGGTTTCCCCAGGGCATGGTCGTTGGCTTCTGAACAATTCGCTCGCCTAAAATAGCAACTAGCCTCTGATAATCAGCATCTACATCATCAACCCGAAACTCGATAATAGCCGAGTGGTTGTCGGCAGGTTTTGCTACGGTGTCTCCTCCGAACAGCTGCAAAGTCCGTGTACTTCCGATCGCTAAAGTGGCCGAAGGCGTATGCAACTCGGCGAAATCATCGGTATACTGCGTTACTGGCATACCTGTAACCTGCTCGTAAAACCGAATAAGCGGTTTGATATCTGTGGTAATAATCCGAACGGAGGCTAAATTCATAGGGCATCTGAGTTTTTAAATGATACAAAATAAAGCACAGCCACTGACAGCCCTATGTCAGTAGAAATTTTGTATCCACTTAGTTTTACCCGATCCTGATTGAGTTTATCGAATTATTTACGCGAGTTTTTCGCCAGAATTCATACTCATACAGGCCATGCAGCGGCTTAGCGCAACGGCCGGTATACCGGAGCGAGACGTAGCTACCAGCTATTTATGAGACAAATCCATAAGATGGAACAATCGTTGAAAATCTGTTAATTGAACGAACGTCTGAAGGCCAATGGCGAAAGGTTAGTTTTCGTTTTGAACAGTTTACTAAAGGATTGTGCGTGCTCAAATCCTAAAGCGTAAGCCACTTCCTGTACCGTTAAATTGGTAGTAGACAGATTCTCTTTTGCCTTTTCAATCAGTTTATCATGAATATATTGCTGGGCATTTTGCCCGATCAAGGACCGCAGCATATCACTTAAATAACTGGGCGATAAGTTTACGTGTTCTGCCAGATAGCCGACCGTAGGCAATCCCTGGCTCAACGAGGTTTTATTGGTAAAATAGTGATCCAGTATCTCTTCCAGCTTTTGGAGAAGATCATGGTTTACCGCTTTTCGGGTAATGAACTGCCGTTTGTAGAAGCGATTCGCATAGTTCAGCAACAACTCAATTTGAGAAATAACAACGTTCTGGCTGAAGTCGTCGATCCGGCTGGCTAATTCCTTTTCGATCATTTTAAAGATCTCAAAGAGCGTTACTTTTTCAGCTTCTGAAAGATGCAACGTTTCATTGGTTGAATACGAGAAGAAGCCATACTGCCTGATGTTTTTGGCCAGAGGATACCCTAAAAAGAAATCCGGATGAATCAGCAACGTATACTCGGAACACGCGCTGATATCGTTGTCATGACTGCCGATAACCTGGCCTGGAGAAGCGAATAATAAACCACCTTCATCAAAATCATAATAACTCTGGCCGTACTTTAATTTGCCGTTCAGTTTTGGTTTGTAAGCTATTTTATAAAAGCCCAGCACATGATGGTGGGTAATTCTGGACTCATCGACCTGAGTATAGGAGCCGTTGATCAAACTGACCAACGGGTGCTGCGGCTTAAGTAAACCAAAGGCCCGGTGCGCATCGGCCAGGGATTCAATTTTTTTTGGGCTATTTTCTTCTTTGTTCATCCCTCAGTACATAAAAAATGATAACCGATACTCGTTAAACTATCGGTTATCACGGCTGTTTTATCAAGCAATTTCACTGGTTGCGAGTTCCTTATCTGGATTACCCTGAGCTGAATTGGAAAGTTCTTCCCACGCTTCCCAGGTAGCTAATCGCTCTGTATAGGCCTGACGCACCCAGGGCAAATTATGGCTGCCCAGAAAGAACCGTAACGGAGGATTTTCTGCATCAACAACGTTGAAAAGTGCTTCAGGCGTTGCATCCGGATCACCTTTCTCCAGGTTTGTTAACGTCTCGAAAAACTGTGCCTTAAAATCTGTGTAGATGTCGTGGCCTTGTGCGAACTTCAAGGATTCCCGACTTCCAAACTCGGTGGCATAGGCGCCCGGTTCGATGATGGTTACGTCAATCCCGAACGATTTAACTTCCTCAGCCAGGCTTTCGTGGATGGCTTCAAATGCCCATTTTGACGAAGCGTAGTAGCCGATCACCGGTAAGGTTACATGACCCAGATTGCTCGATGTGCCGAGAATGTGCCCGCTGCCCTGCTTTCTCAATAACGGCAAGGCCGCCTGAATAACAGAAACCGGCCCAATGATATTGGTTTCATAAAGGGCACGAATATCATCCGCGCGGGCCTCCTCTATGGTGCCAACCAGTGCATAACCAGCATTATTGAAAACAATATCAAGCCTGCCGAAGTGAGCGTAAGCTTGCTCTACGGCTGTTTTTACCTGCTCGGGCCGGGTCACGTCAAGCTCCAGGGTAAGCACGTCTTCACCATATTTTTCGTTCAGGTCGGCAATGCGTTCCAATTTGCGTGCGGTAGCTGCCACCTTGTCGCCACGCTTCAGGGCAGCATCAGCCCACACACGTCCAAACCCGCGGGAAGCGCCCGTGATGAACCAGACTTTAGGCGATTTTACAGGAATTTCCTCAGTTTTAAGGCTTGCCTTTTCATTCAGATGTATCATGTTTTATAACGTTTAATGATACGTCAAAGGTCAGGCTATCCAATTCGTTACCTGTAGTCTAATTGAGGGGATTTGTAGTCAAAATGAGAAAATGATCAGGGTTCAAATACGATCTTTTTTTAGCCAAAAGTAAGTCGTTTCCCCGAAATCGTTAACTTAAGATGGACTGGAAGGTCGTTTATCGGTCCAGTCAATGATGAGCTTGCGCTCAGCAAAGAGCCATTGTCCTTCTTTTCGCACATACATGTCGTCATAGCGAATGCCCATGACCATCAACATCCGCTGTCCGTTTTCGACCCAGCTATGATGGGCCAGACAGTAGACTTCACCCCTGGCTCGGTCACCATCGAGTGCTACGGTATGCTGACCATTAACATGTTGGGTCACATCGTACGTTTTCAGGTCAGCAAAGCCAGCCAGTAACGCCTGTTTACCCTGTATGGTTGTAACCGGCTCCTGTTGATCTGGTTCGCCCTCATAGATGACGATCCTTGCGTCTTCGGTAAAAAGATCTGCCTGCCGGTGGGTTTCCCGGCGATCAGCGTAGCGGGCATAGGCATCGACCAGGGTCCGGATGGACTGCTGATCAGTCGTTTCGTGAGATTGTTCCTTGAATGTCATAGCTATTATAAATGGGTTAATTGCGGTGTTATTGATCAACTTAATGTTACTTTTGATACGAAGGAATTCCCGTTCAGGAAAGTGAATTGGCAACTTCAGACCTTTGGCGTTTATCGAGTATTCGATACAAACCACCCCGACCAACAGCTTAACTCGTGTACCGGAAAGCTATTCCAGTTTCAGCGCCTTATTCGCTGTATTTTTCGTAACAAATCGGTCCATTTGTGCCAGGGCTTCCTGGGCTCCTCTCGTGCTGATATCCAGAAATGGCCATACATGCTGCTCCCCTGGGAATAATTGTAGCTGGGCCTCAACGCCTGCCTGGATCAACCGTTTATGCAGGGTGACAGAATCGTCCTCCAGGATTTCATGAGTGCCACATAAGATCAATACCGATGATAAGCCGGAAAACGAACCCTGAATGGGGAAGACTAAGGGGTTATCTAATGCGGAAGGTGCATACAACTGCGCGGCTTCCAGCAGGAATACTCGCGATAATATGGTATCGACAGCTTTATTCCGGGTGTAACTTGGCAGTTGACAGCGTAAATCCACCCAGGGCGAAATCAGGATACTGTATTGCGGTAGGGACCTTTTCGTTTGCTGTAAGACAAGCTGGGTTGCCATCGCCAGATTTCCCCCGGCACTGTCCCCAATCAGGCCAAAGTTAACCATTGGGTAACGATCGCAGAAAGCCCGAATAACGGCCACACAATCCTGAAGACCGGTGGGAAAGGGGCTCTCCGGTGCCAGCCGATACTCAATGAGGAGAATCTTTCGGTTCAGATGTTGGGCCAGGTAACTCACCAGGGCAGCGTGGGAATTGATCGATCCAAAAATAAAGCCACCCCCATGGATGAAAAAGATAACTTCATCCATGGGGGCATTGATCGGGAAAAACCAGCTACAGGCGATCCCGGCAAGCATTATATCGGCACGATGGATGTTTTTGGCCGGGGGATAAAGTGCACCAAGTGATTCAAAGCCCAGACGACCCTCATTTAGCTGTATCATGGACTTCCGGGATTTGTTCACAAAACACGAACTTACCTGGGAGAAAAAAATTAAGATATCTTAGTTTTTTGCTGAATCGGGATGTGCGATTTTTGTGAGTTTTACTCGTAATCTTATTGTCATGTCGGTCAACAGCCTTTTGGAAAACGTCAGGCGTTATACGTCACTAACTGCGGAAGAAGAAGCTCAATTTTGCACGTTGTTCACCGTCAAAAGCCTCAAACGAAAAGAGGCCCTTTTGCAAGCGGGTACTATTTGTCAGCATGAATACTACGTAAAGGCTGGTTGTTTGCGGACTTATTTTCTGGATACCAAGGGCATTGAGCATACTATCTATTTTGCGATCGAGGACTGGTGGATCTCCGATTTATATAGTCGAACCCATTCCGCCCCTTCCCTGGTAAATATCGTAGCCGTTGAGGATTCGGAGCTTTATCAGGTCAGTCATCTGGACCTGGAGGAGTTTATGAGAAAAACCCCGGCCATGGAGCGGTTTTTCCGACTATCCTATCAGCAATCGCTGGTTAGTCAACACCTGCGAAGCATGCAGATGTTGTCCATGAGTGGTCAGGAGCGGTATGTCCACTTCCGCGAGCAGTATCCGCAACTGGTCAATCGCATACCCCAGAAACACATCGCTACCTTTATCGGGTTAACTCCTCAATTTTTTAATACCATCCACTCAAAAGTCTTACGAGCGGAATAGAAGGCAATTGTTCGTACTTCGTTTACTTTAATCCTGTCAGTGATGAAATCAATCCATAGCTCGTATGATGCCCTAATCATTGGTTTTGGTAAAGGGGGCAAGACACTGGCTGCTTATCTGGCCAATCAAGGCTGGCGGGTGGCACTGGTTGAACAGTCTCCACTCATGTATGGGGGCACCTGCATCAATATTGCCTGCATACCCACCAAATCGCTAATCCATAATGCCGAACTTGGCAAGCCCTATACCGAATCGATTCATGAAAAGGATCAACTGACCGCAGCCCTTCGGCAACGAAATTTCAACATGGTCGACCAATCACCCAATGCCACGGTGATCACCGGGAAAGCCTCGTTCGTGTCTTCCCATCAGGTTTCTGTTCGACTGACGGATACGCAGGAAGATATCCTAATCGAAGCCGAGCGGATTTTTATTAACACAGGCGCTAAACCCATTATTCCGGCTATTTCCGGCCTTCAGCAAAGCCAGCGGGTATTTACCAGTACAACCCTCATCGGGCAGACCCAGCTCCCTGCCAGGCTGGTTATAATTGGTGGAGGCTATATTGCGCTGGAGTTTGCCAGTATGTACGCCCAATATGGCTCGAAGGTCACCATTCTGGATCGATCTACCCAATTCTTACCAAATGAGGATCGGGATATGGCTGATGCAGTCATGGCTGTTCTAGTGAGCAAAGGCATCCGGATCGAGCAGGCAGTGAACGTAGACGAAATTATTCCTGACGGCGGAGATCGTCAGGACACGGTTGTCTATCACACCCAGGCAGGTGATAGACAGGAAGTTCAGGCCTCCGCCATTCTGGTGGCTACTGGCCGACAACCGTATACGGAAGGATTGAATCTATCGGCAGCAGGTATAGACCTGGATGCGAAAGGGTATATTCGGGTTAATGAATACCTGCAGACCAACGTTCCGCACATCTGGGCCATTGGCGATGTAAATGGTGGGCCCCAGTTTACGTATGTATCCCTGGACGATTATCGAATCATCCGAAGCCAGTTCTTCAACTACAAGCCGCATACACTTCTTGATCGCAACCTGGTAGCCTTCAGTTTATTTACCAGCCCTCCCTTTTCTCATGTCGGTCTGCGCGAACAGGAAGCCCTGGCCAAAGGATATCTCATCAAAGTAGCCACCTTACCGGCCGCTTCGATCACGCGCGCTCAGATTTTAAATGAAACGGAAGGTCTGTTGAAATGCATTGTCGATGCGGATACGGATCAAATTCTGGGCTGTACTTTACTTTGTGCGAACTCGAGTGAATTGATCAATCTGGTTCAACTGGCTATGCGTGCCAGATTCGATTATACCGTATTGCGGGATACAATTTACACCCACCCAAGCATGAGTGAAGGCCTAAACGACTTATTCGCCAGGGTGCTATAAAGCTTGAATGATACCTTCTGCTCCCAAAAAGACATATAGCTTAACTAACCGCGAATACGTCACCAGTTGTATTGACCAGGATTTCAATAGGATCTTGTTTGTCATGTCTGGCCGTTGGTTTAGGCAATGGCCCAAACAGGTGGTGTAAACAACGAGCGAACGATGAAGAATCGGGCGTAACTTTATTTGTATAATACTGAGTATTATTTGAATTATCTCACCTATTAACGAGTGTATACGATTTCGTCGGGACGTGTCAGACAATTTATCGAATCGCTCTTAATGGGAAGAGATCATGCTGAAACTCAACATAGGCCAGCAAGCGCAAAATACGTGGGAGAAAACGGACGAAACCCTGCTCTGGCAACAGTTCAGGGAAGGCCAGCAGGATGCTTTTCAGGGGCTGGTGCAGCACTTTTACCGTGAACTACACTTCTATGGTGGCCGCTTCACCCGCGATTCTGATTTGCTGAAAGACTGTTTGCAAGACCTGTTTCTGGATTTGTGGATTTACCGGCACAAGATTGTGCAAACGCCCTATATTCGGCCTTATCTCTACAAATCCTTACGGCGAAAAATCTACCGGGAAGTGATGCGCCATTCGGCCGTTGTCAGTGATGATAATGTCCCGTTCGATGATGTATGTTCTGAAGAAATTACAGCCGAACAAGCCCTGATTCGCACTGAACTGTCTGAATATCAAACCGCTCGCCTAAACGCGCTATTAGCAACCCTGTCTGATCGACAGCGGGAAGCCATTCACCTGAAGTTCTATGCTGAATTATCGAACGATGAAATCGCCGATATACTGGCGGTTAACAAACAATCGGTGGCGAATCTCCTACATCGTGGGTTAACCCGTTTACGGGAAAGCTGGCCGTCCTTGCTGGCATTGGTCGGAAGCTGGTTGTTGAACGAGTGGTTTCCTAAATAATCTGGCTACTGAGTATTGTCCAACAAAACGCCCCTATTAACGAACGAGATGGTTGACTCTCATACGCTATGAACACGTATCAACACTATACCGTCGAGGATTTTCTGACCGATAACTGGTTTCTGGCCTGGGTAAAACATGATCAACCCGAAGCGCGGCAGTTTTGGGAGGAATGGCAAAAACAGAATCCTGCCCGACGACATACACTCCTGCTGGCTAAAGACATGGCCGAAGCCCTCAAAAACCGCCCGCATACCTTATCAGTCGAGCAGGAACTTCTGGAAGTAGAACGGATTGTTAAACTGACCCGCCACGTACCAACCTCCTCACGCTGGGTTGTGCTTAAGGCATCGTTGAACCAGTATCGCTGGCTGGCTGCGGCACTGTTACTCGTGGTTCTGGGTGCGGGTTGGTGGGTTAGTCAGCATCAGTCGCCAGTGATGCAACTGGCCAAAACCGAGCGATTCTCCGGTCAGGAAAATCGCTCAGACGAACAGTGGTTTAATCAGGTCAATGGCACCTCTCAACCGGTGGTCTTATCCCTACCCGATGGGAGCCAGATGACGCTGATGGCGCATAGTCAGGCATCGTATCCGCGCTCGTTCGATGCCGACAAACGGGAGGTGTATCTGAAAGGCGATGCGCTGTTCTCGGTTGTTCACGAAGGAAAGCGGCCTTTTCTGGTGTATAGTGGCACCCTGGTTACCCGCGTACTGGGAACACGATTCCGCGTTCAGGCGCGCCCCGGTGAAACCCACATGCGGGTGTCGGTTATATCCGGCAAAGTATCGGTCATGGACCAAAAAGCCTGGGCGGCTTCCCGAACGTCGAGCCGTAACCCGGTGTCGGGCGTGGTATTAACGGCCAATCAACAGGTAACCTACGATCCGGGTCAGCATAGCTATCAGAAAGAATTGGTACCCAGACCGTTGGTTATTGCTCCGGTAGCAGAAAGTCCGGAAACGTTCAATTTCGACGATGTAGCCGCTACAAACGTTTTCGACCGATTAAAAAAAGCCTATGGTGTAGAAATCATCTATGATGCTTCGGCCCTACGGCATTGCACCCTGACGGCCTCACTGGCGGGTGTCTCGCTGTATGATCAGCTTCAATTGCTGTGTGCATCCATTGGCGCATCGTATGAAGTAGTCGATACACGCATCATCATTACGAGCAAAGGCTGCTCCTGAATCCAGTTTAAAAAAATCCCGCTATGCTGCGAACATAGCGGGGGTATTTGACCGATCGGGCGGCAATTTCGGGCCACCGCCGATCGGTGTAGCTACTCCTTTGCCCGGAATAACTAAACCTACCACAAGTTATGTACAAGTTTACAAACCACGAAACGATTCGGATGCTTATGCGAATTTCGCTACTCCAGTTGTTGCTTACGGTTGCGTTGGCGAATGGGGTGCTGGCAGCTAAGGGCCAGGAGCTTCTGGAGCAACGGATCAGCCTTCGGCTCGATAATAACACGATCCGGCAGGCTCTGCTGACGCTGGAAAAAACCGCCCATGTCAAGTTCGTATATAGCCGGCAGATTGTCCAGATCGACCGGAAGGTTTCATTGTCGGCCTCAGAAGAAAAACTGGCCATTGTGCTCGAACGACTATTGAAACCGCTGCAACTTCGATATGTGGTTACGGGTAGCCAGATTGCCATTGTACGTGGACCAACAACAGAGGACGTTGGCGATCTGGACCCCGCTCCTTATTCAGCGTCCGCTGAGTCTGTCGACCTAACCATCACCGGGGTTGTCACCAGCGAAACGGGCGAAGGGTTGCCGGGTGTAAGTGTCGTACTCAAAGGTACTACGCGCGGCACCACCACCGATGCACAGGGCAACTACAAGCTTGTCGTTCCCGATGATCCGGGCAACAGGGCGACTACAACGCTGGTTTTTTCGTTTGTTGGCTACAGCAATCAGGAAGTGCTCGTTGGCAACCGTACTACAGTGGATGTGCAACTGGCTCCCGATCTGAAGTCGCTAAATGAAGTGGTTGTGGTTGGTTATGGTACGCAGCAAAAAGAAGATATCACCGGTGCCATTGCCATTGCTTCAGCTAAAGAACTCAAAGACCCACCTGTTGCGCAGGTTGCGCAAATGCTACAGGGTAAACTGGTTGGTGTACGTATTGACCAGGTGAGCGGACGGCCCGGCGAGGGAATGAATATAAAAGTTCGGGGTTCGGTTTCTATTACCGCTGGTGCTAATCCACTGTATGTTGTCGATGGAATGCCGATTACCGGTGATATCAATTCGATCAATCCGGCCGAAATTGAAAGCATCAGCGTGTTGAAAGACGCAGCTTCCTCGTCGCTCTACGGATCGCGGGCAGGGAATGGGGTCGTACTGATTCAGACGAAAACAGCTAAAGCGGGCAAAACACAAATCGACTTTAGCTCGTACTATGGCTTTGAAACGATTCCCAACGCCCGGAAGCTGAAAATGATGAACGCGGAGGAGTATGCCCAGTTTCAGAAGGAAATTGCCGAATCGAATGGCAGAGCCGTGAATCCGGCTTTCCAGAATCCGGCGCAATACGCCGGAAAAGGCACCAACTGGTTTGATGTTGTTACCCGAACCGCACCGGTTCAGAGTTATAATCTTAGCCTTCGTTCCGGCGCGAAAAACTTCCTTACCTCCGTTACTGGTGGCTATTTTAAAGAGGACGGGGTAGTGATTGGAACAGGTTTTCAACGGCTTTCGCTGCGGATAAATACCCTGTTTACGCCCAGCGATAAAATCAAAATCGGTTTCAATCTGGCGCCCAACTACTCCTACAATACCAATTTTGCCACCGATGGTGGGCCGTATGGCACCGAAAATATCATATCCGGAGCGCTGGCAACGAGTCCATTGGCCAGTCCTTACAATGCCGATGGGAGTCTGGCGCTGACCGCTTCGGATCCAGCTTCATTTGGCAACCCAAACTGGCTACGGGTTGCCCAGGAAAAAGTGTATAAGAACAAAACGCAGGGGCTGCTTTCGAATGCCTACGTTGAATACGAGATCATAAAAGGCTTAAAGGCCAAAACAACGGCTAATATTCAGCTAAGCAACAACAACATATTCCAGTTTAACCCGTCCACCATAGGCGTTTTGTTCACTCCTCCGCCCCGCATTCCGAGTGGCTCAGATAATACGACCCGGATGTATAACTGGGTGAATGAGAATTCACTAACATACCAGAACGAATTTAACGGTCATAGTATCGATGCGCTGGTCGATTTCACGGCTCAGCAGTTTCGGAGCGAGAACAACCTGATCACGGCAACCAATTATACCGATGATAAAGTGCAGGCAGTTAGTGCAGCCGGACGAGCTGTTGTTACCAGCGACGTACAGAAATGGGCCCTGCTGTCGTTTCTGGCCCGACTAAATTACAATTATAAAAGTAAATACCTCTTCACGGCATCGGTTCGTCGCGATGGTTCGTCGCGTTTTGGCCCCAACAATCGCTGGGGCAATTTCCCATCGGCTTCGGTGGGCTGGATTGTTTCAAAAGAGAATTTCTGGCGCGTAACGCCTGTTTCCTTTTTAAAGCTACGGGCTAGTTACGGCATCACGGGTAACTTCGAGATTGGTAACTACTCCTTCCGGTCGACGGTTGGCCCGGTCTACTACGACTTCGGCAATACACTTTTTCAGGGTAGAGCGGCCAATAATCTGGGCGACAATGACCTGGGCTGGGAACGCAAAAAGCAGTTTAACATCGGGGCCGATGTGTATCTGTTGAACGATCGGATTCAGTTGACGTATAACTATTACCGTACCACCTCCAGTGACCTGCTCTATAACGTTTCGGTTCCCGTGTCGTCGGGGTTTAGTAGCATTCAAACCAATATTGGTGAACTGAAATTCTGGGGACACGAAATTGGTCTTAATACGACCAATATCCGTAACAGCCGGTTCACCTGGACGACGACCCTCAATCTGTCATTCGACCGGAATCGGGTCGATAAACTATCGACCGAAAAAACCAATGCAATCTATCAGGGCATGGTCAATTATGGGTTTTACAGCCATATCTCGCAGGTTGGTTCGCCCGTTGGGTTGTTCTACGGAGCCGTCTGGGATGGCGTTTATAAAAATCAGCAGGATTTCGACAATTCGCCCAAATACACTGACTCGCAGGTAGGAACCATCAAGTTCAGGGATCTCAATGGTGATGGCAAGATTACATTCCCCGAAGATTATACCACAACCGGAACGCCCTGGCCCAAATTTATCTTTGGCCTGACTAATCAACTCAATTTCCGAAATTTTGATCTGGGTCTAACGATTACGGGGAATTATGGGAACCAGATTCTGGCCCACTATGAAAACTGGCTGACCAATCTTGATGGTCCGTTTAACGTGCTGGAAGAAGTAAAAGACCGCTGGAAATCACCCACCGAACCCGGTGCTGGCAAATACGGCAGTGTGCAACAGGGAACTACTTACCTGGAACGCGACCGCTGGAGTACCCGCTACCTCAAAGACGGCAGCTTCCTGTCGTTCAAGAACATTACCCTGGGCTACACCCTTCCGCTAAAAATAAAAACCATCCGGAGCCTGCGAGTATACAGCAGCATCCAGAATGCCTGGCTGATTACCAGCTATCCGGGAAATCCGGAAGTGAACACGCGGAATGTATCGAGCGGCAGTTCGCCGGGTGTCGACGAAGGATCGTACCCCGTTCCCCGCACGGTCAGTTTTGGAGTAAATATTGGTTTTTAAATAAGGAGTCGTCATGAAAATCAAACTCATAGCCATAAGTGTCCTGTTTCTTTCGCTCAGTGCCTGCCGTAACTTTCTGGATGTTATCCCGGAAACGTCGTTGACTTCAGATAGTTTCTACAAGTCGCAGGCAGACTTTGAACAGGCGGTCGGAGGTATTTACGCTCCCCTCCAGGGGATTTACAATCAGGATTGGATTCTGAACGAGATGCGTTCCGACAATACGTTCTTTATTTATAATGTTGCCCAGCGTGGCGGAAAGCCGCAGGAAGACCCGGCAACGTTTACGATTGAAACAAACAACACCTATACGGCTGGCAAGTGGACGAATTGTTATCTGATTATAGCCCGGGCCAATCAGGTACTAAAAACAATTGATGCCGCCAGTTTCGATGAAGCTGTCAAATCGAACCTGAAAGGACAGGCGCTTTTTTTGCGGGCCTTTGCGTATTTCGATCTGGTAAAGAATTTCGGCGGTGTTCCGCTATTTCTGGAACCAGCCACGGGCTATAAAGATACCTTTAAAGCAAGAGCAGAAGCCGCCGACGTCTATAAGCAGCTAATTATTGATGCCGCAGCAGCCGCCAAACTCTTACCCGCCAAAGCCTCGGCTCCAGGCCGGGCCACGTCGGGGGCAGCTTATACGCTCCTGGCCGATGCTTATATCAACCAAAAATCCTGGGCTGATGCCGAAGCAGCGCTGAAAACAGTGACAACACTTGGGTACAAACTCTTGCCCAGCTATGCGGATATTTTTAAGCCGACCAACAAAGGCAACAGCGAGCTAATTTTCGATGTGCAATATGCCGAGGGAACATCGCAGGCAATCTATAACGCACTGCCTTATCTGTTTATCCCCATCCTGGCAGACCCGTCGATCCTCACGGGTGTAAAGCCCGCATCGCAACAGAATTACGGCGGCTACAATGTGCCGACGCCCGATTTACTAAAGGTATATGAAGATACGCTTAAAGACCAGCGGTTTTCGGCGTCCATCGGCTTCTATACGGGCCCCTCACCCCTGATCGGAATAACGTCGTATAACCGTACGCCCTACATCAAAAAATACCTGCATCCACACGCCGTTTATGGACAAACGGCTGATAATGGACCGATCTACCGGTATGCCGAAGTCCTGTTAATGCTGGCTGAATCCACCAACGAGCAAGGCCGGCAGGCGGATGCTGCTGGCTATCTGAATCAGGTACGGGCGCGGGCGGGCTTACCGCCGTTGACCGGTGGTAGTCAGGCTGATATGCGGGCCAGTATTCTGAAGGAACGTCAGATCGAGCTGGCTTTTGAGAATAAACGCTGGCACGATCTGGTACGAAGCGGACTGGCTGTTCAGGTAATGACCGCCAAAGCTGCTAAAATCAAGGCTAATCCGCAGGCGTATTACTATCCGGCGGGTAGCGCACCTATTGCCACCGCTTTTAACGTTACGGACCGGGACCTGCTTTATCCGATTCCGGTGAGTGAAATCATTACCAATCCTGACCTGAAGCAGAATCCAGGGTATTGACTTGAGTTAACCCGTATCGCGTTTGGTTAAAGGGCGATACGGGTTCCGATCATTTCGTTTACACTTATGAAAACTTTTCTGTTTGTTTCCGCGATTGCTACCCTGTTTCTCGTGGGCTTCTTGCCTGTTCCTTCCAAAAGAAATGTTTCCCTTTTTGATGGCAAAACCTTTCGGGGTTGGGAAGGCGACACCGTAAACACCTGGCGGATTGAAAACGGTACCATTGCCGCCGGACAACCCGGCCAGATGGCCCCACACAACGATTTCCTGTGCACTACCCGCAGCTACGCCAACTTTGTGATGCGGCTAAAAGTCAGACTGATGGGCACGAAAGGATTTGTTAATGCGGGTATACAGTTTCGCAGCAAACGGCTCACGAACCCACCCTACGAAATGATTGGCTATCAGGCCGATTGGGGGCCCAAATACTGGGGAAGCCTGTACGATGAATCACGCCGGAAGGTAACGCTGGTCCAACCCGATTCCGTCCAACTTGCTAAATGGGTGAAAATTGACGACTGGAATACGTACGAAATCCGGGCCGAAAATCGCCGTATCCGCCTGTACGTCAATGGTCATCAAACGGTCGAGTATACCGAGTCGGACGAAACCATTCCACAATCGGGCTTGATTGGTCTGCAGATTCACGGAGCTGGCATAACGCAGGTTGCTTATAAAGAGATTACACTCGAAGAACTTCCTTAATGGATTTGTGGTGTCAGATGTGAGCATCTGACACCGCGAGGTTTCTGAAAACCTATTAGTACGAATAGTAGGTTTTGAAAAACCTCGCTCTATTGGTTTTAAGAAACCGACACCACAAATCCTGCCCAAAAAACTACGTCTACAACCTTGACCACTAGAATAGTATGAAACGTAATTTCTGGATTGCTGCCAGTAGTCTTCTCATTTCGGTATTGTGCCTTTCTGCTGCCCGGTATTCGGATCGTATCAATACCCAGTCGCAGGAGGACCCGTTCGAAACACCCCGTACGGTGAGTCAAACCCCATCGACCGTTCCGCTTTCTCCGCAGGAAAGCATGAAAACGTTCCGGCTACCCAAAGGCTATCACCTTGAACTGGTGGCCAGTGAACCGATGATTTCAGAGCCGGTGGCCCTGGCCTGGGATGGCAACGCCCGCTTGTATGTGGCGCAGATGGAAACCTACATGCAAACTGTACTGGCCACGGGCCAAAGTCAGCCTCGAAGCCGGATCATACTCCTGGAAGATACCAATGGCGACGGCAAAATGGATAAGCGTTCAGTGTTTATCGATCATTTATTGATGCCTCGCGCCATTCTGACTGTCGGCCATGAGCTACTGGTCAACGAAACGGATTCCTACAACATCTATGCCTATCGGGACACCAACGGCGATGGCAAAGCCGATAAAAAAAGACCCGTGTTTCAGAGTAAACGGAAGGCATTTGGCAATGTAGAACACCAGCGGAGCGGTCTGGACTGGAATCTGGATAACTGGATTTATGAAACCATCGATCCGATTCGCTATCGGTACAAAAATGGCATATTGAAAGCCGATACTCTGCCGAATGCCGCTGGCCAATGGGGCCTGACTCATGACGATTACGGGCGGGTATTTTTCAGCCGGGCGGCTGCCGGAATCGCAGCTTCGGGCTTCCAGATCAATCCGGCCTATGGGCAGCTTGATTTTCCGGATGCCTTTGAGGAGGGCTTTAACCATGTCTGGTCGGCAATCAAAACGCCCGATGTGAACGGTGGCCCAAAAACCCTTCGTCCCGATAGTACCATGGCCGATTTTACCTCCATCTGCGGACAGTCTGTTTTCCGGGGAGACCGGCTCCCAAACAGTATTTTCGGTGATTATATCGTAGCCGAGCCCGTTGCCAGAGTTATTCGACGGGCTAATATTCAGCACAAAGACGGGAAAGTTCTGCTGTCTAATGCCTATCATCAGGACGAGTTTATCTCATCGACCGATATGAATTTTCGGCCCATCAACACCTATACGGGGCCGGATGGCTGTCTATATATCCTGGATATGTACCGGGGCATCATTCAGGAATCGACCTGGGCTCAGCCGGGCAGTTACCTCTACGACCAGATCATGACCAAAGGGCTGGATAAGAACGTTCAACGGGGCCGGATTTATCGCCTGGTCTACGACAGCCTGAAGCCCGGACCCGCTCCCAACCTATTGAGCGACCCGACCCGAAAACTGATCACCTACCTGGCACATCCGAATGGCTGGTGGCGAGACAATGCCCAAAAAGAAATCATTGTCCGAAACGACAAATCCGTGATCGCATCGCTCAGGCAAATTGCTCTGGGCGAAAAAGGTCCATTAACCGAAAAACCATCGACCATTACCCGTATGCATGCGCTTTGGACGCTGGAGGGTCTCGACGCCATTGACAAACCGATCATCCTGGCCACACTGAACGATCCTGTTTCGGAGGTGCGAAAAACAGCGGTGTGGCTTAGTGAACCCTGGCTCAAAAAGAATGATGGTCAACTGCTCGACAAGCTGGAGTCGCTAAAAAACGACGAGAGCTACGATGTTCTTTCTCAACTGGTGTTATCACTTTCGTATAGCAAAGCCGATAAAGCCAAAGCTATCGTACAATCTGTTCTGACCGGTCATGCCGATAATATAGTACTGACAGGCATTGAGCGTACGTTGAAAAAAGCGGAAGAGACCCGAAAAATCGGCAGTAGTCGATTGGCAGCGTTGAACCCAGCCGATCGGCAACTGGTGCGGGAAGGTGCTCAGATTTTTACGGCGCTCTGTGCCACCTGCCACGGATCGCAGGGGCAGGGAACGCCTACGAAAATTGCTCCCCATCTGGCCGGGAAATTCAAATTACTGGAAAATCGCGACGAAGTGATCAAGATCCTGCTTCAAGGGCTGACTGGGCCTGTTGAGGGTGTTACGTACCATGAACTAATGCCGCCCATGGGCACCAACAGTGATGAATGGATTGCATCGGTCCTTACGTATGTCCGGTTGGAGTTGGGCATGCAGAGCTTCCCGGAAATGTCGTCGGGCTATATGAATAACTTCGTGTTGGTGAAACCGGAGCAGGTCAAAAAAATCCGGGAACAAACGGCTAGCCGCACAAAGCCCTGGACCTGGGACGAATTGATCAAAGAACGCGATCTGTTACGGCAGAGCCGGAAATGAGAACGTCTGTGACGTCGGTTATAAGTAACCGACGTCACATTTGCCATGCGTTCTATACTAACTCGCGCGTTGACTTCCGAATCACCAGAGCGGTATCCAGCACATGTGTTTCGGGTATAAACTGTTGGGGAGCATTGATTTGCCGTAGGAGTAACTGGGCTGCCAACTGCCCAATTTCATGAATGGGCTGCACAACAGAAGTCAAAGGTGGCGTAACAAACGTACTGTGGGGAGCATTGGAAAAGCCAACTAACGCGATGTCGTTCGGGATGGACAGCTCGTTTTCCTGAATACAGATAAGGGCTTCTACAGCCGTTGGGTCATTGACGGCAAACAACGCATCGGGTCGGTTGGGCATATCCAGCAGTAACTGTGTGCAACTTCGGGCGCGCCCTTCCACAAAATCGCAGTGCATTATCAACGAGTCATCAACGGGAAATTGATGCGTTTTTAAGGCATCGAGATACCCATTTAGCCGATTCCGGCCAATGGTCATATTCTCCGGACCCGCCAGATGGGCAATCCGTCGGCAACCCGTTTGAATGAGATGCTGAACGGCCATAAATGCACCTTTATAATCGTCCACCATGACTTTAGAGCCTTGCAGTTCATCGACAATCCGATTAAAAAACACAATCGGCAAACCCTTTCGTTGGGCTGCTACAATGTGTTCATAATCATTCGTCTCCCGCGTAATGGCCAGAATCAGGCCATCAACCCGGCTCGATACCATGGCCTGTAAATTATGCTTTTCAATGTCTAATGATTCGCTGGATTGCATAACCATTACCTTGTATCCAGTCGCATTGGCCACCTCCTGAATCCCCAAAATTACATTGGGGAAGTAGGCATGAACGAATTCAGGCACCATCACCCCAATAATATCCGTCTTGTTCTTCCGCAGGCTGGCGGCAACGGTGTTCGGCTGGTAATCAAGCTGATGCGCCAGATCCAGAACGGCCTTTTTGGTTTCTGGATTAATGTCGGGCGCATTGCGTAATGCCCTAGAAACAGTCGATATGGAGACATTGAGCTTAATGGCAATATCCCAGATAGTGGGTTGTTTACTTCTCATAGCTCAACCAATCCGATCAAAGCGTTTAGCCTATTCATTATTGTATTTTTTAGCGATAAGCCTTCTCTCTGAAAATACGTTAAAAAAAACCTACCCTGAACCGGCGAAAGACCGCCAGCTACCAATCCATCATTTTTCCTGACTAGTTCAGCGTTCCGATTCTGTTTCCGGCAACGTTTCCGGTAACGTTTTTTCACAAGAAAACCTCAAAAACAGCCAATTCTACTTGTTATCACGCCACTAATTCCTATAAATTCAAGGGTAGTTCAGAAAATAGACCTGCTGTTTGAGAGCAGTCTGTCGCTGGCAAAAACTACCTCTATCTGGCACGAAAGATCTGTACAATATAACTATTCCAATCCTTATATGCTCATGAACGAATCTCTAAAACAAGTAGGATGGGTATTCCTTTTTTTATCCTTACTAACTGTCAGTACAAAGCTGATGGCAAACGGAACACCAGGAATGTCGCCCAGGGCTGTTTCCATTAAAGGAACTGTTACCACCGAAACCGGCGAGACCTTACCGGGCGTGACGATTGCCGTAAAAGGCACAACCATTGGCACAACAACCAATGAGTCTGGTCAATACAGTCTTAGTATTCCTGATGGAAATGCTACGCTGGTATTCAGTTCGGTAGGGTATGAAAAACAGGAAGTATCGATTGGTAATGGCCGGACAACGATTAACGTCGTGTTGCAGGCCGACACCAAAGCATTAAATGAAGTGGTTGTGGTTGGCTATGGCACCCAACAACGACGGGATTTAACGGGATCGGTGGGGTCCGTAAAAGGTAAAGAACTGGAGAATCTGCCCGTTCGGGGTCCGCTCGAAGCCTTACAGGGGCGGGTTGCCGGGGTACAGATCACCAACAACAGCGGCTCGCCCGGCGCAGCCCCGAATGTACGAATCCGGGGTGTTACGTCGCTGAATGCGGGCAATGATCCCCTATACATTGTTGATGGCGTACCCATTACGGGCGATATCAGCGTCGTAAACCCAAATGATATTCAATCGATGGAGGTGCTGAAAGATGCCTCCGCCACGGCTATTTACGGTGCCAGAGGAGCCAACGGTATTATTATCGTGACAACAAAACGCGGGAAATCGGGTAAAACATCGATTGGGCTAAGCACCTACACCGGTTTTATGGATGTCAGAAAGACCGTACCCATGCTGGATGCCTATCAGGAGCGAGATTATATCCTGAATGCCGTGGCTAATGCCGGAGTTCCCGAAGTACGACTGGGCCTGGACACGCTCTTCCGGAATGGAGTTGCCCTGTATAATACCAACTGGCAGAACGAGATCTACCAGCGGGGGGCCGTTTCCAATTACGAAGTGTCATTACGGGGTGGAAATGAGAAAACCACCTACGCGGCCAGTCTGGGTTATTTTAATCAGAAAGGGGTCATCGTCAGTTCGGGTTATGATACCTATCGGGGCCGCTTCAGCATCGACCACCAGGCCTCCGCCCGCTTTAAAACAGGGGCTAACATTCTGCTATCTACCGCCAAACGTGACCGTGTTCCCGAAGGCGACGATATCAATGCAATTATACCAAATGCCATGCGGAATCTGCCTTTCTCACCCGTGTATAACCCCGATGGTTCGTATACCTACCTTGATCAGATTCAACGGCCTAATCCGGTAGGTCTGGCGATGCTAACCTCCTGGTTTACCGTCAGCAATCGGCTGGTGGGGAATGTATACGGCAACTACGATATCTGGAAGGGCCTAACCCTGCGTTCGACACTCAACGTCGATTATGCGGGCACTCGTGACGAGCGGTTTACGCCGAGCACCATTCAGGGTGGATCGGCCCGTCCCGGTACGGCGTCTTATGGCGATGTATTTACCTGGGTCAACGAAAACACCTTGAACTACACCCATTCCATTGGGCGGCATAGCGTGTCGGGCTTGCTGGGGTATAGTGTGCAGCAGTCTAAAAGTTTCAATCTGTCGGCGGCTGCCAGCCAGGGTGCAACCGATAACATCACCACGCTGAACGCAGCGGCCAGTCCAACGGGTGCGTCCAGTAGTAAATCGTCATGGGGTCTGGTCTCGTATTTTGCGCGTTTGAATTACAGCTACAACGATAAATACCTCCTGGCGGCTACGGTGCGTCAGGATGGTTCGTCCCGCTTCGGAGCCGACAAACGGTACGGTCTATTCCCGTCTGTTTCGGCTGGCTGGCGTATTTCGGAGGAGTCGTTTATGAAAAGCGTTCCGTTTATCAGCGACTTGAAATTACGCGCCAGTATGGGCGTTGTTGGTAACCAGTCTATCAGTGATTTTGGCGCACAGGGCTTGTATAGTACCGGTAGTAACTACCTCGGGAAAGCCGGGATTGCGCTGTCGGCTATTCCAAACCCATCCCTGAGCTGGGAATCGACCACACAATCCGATATTGGTCTGGATATTTCTTTCCTTCATAACCGGATTAACCTGACGGCCGATGCCTACCTGAAAAAGACAAATGCGCTGTTGTTGTCCGTGAACCTACCCACAACTACGGGATTTGGTTCTGCCCTGCAAAACGTGGGCAATACCCAGAATAAAGGACTGGAATTCAGCATTTCCAGCCAGAATATTGTGGGTGGTGCCGGGGGCTTTAGCTGGAGCACGGCGTTCAATATCTCCTTCAACCGAAACAAGATCCTGAGCTTATCGAACAACAATGCCGATATCATCCAGACCAGTGCCGATGCGACCTTTTATGGAACGGCTCCCCAGGGTCTTGGCCGGGTAGGTGAGCCGATTGGTGTCTTGTTCGGACAGGTCTACACAGGTCGGGTTTATGCTACTTCCGAAGAAGCAAAAGCCGCCAACATGCGGGATGGTAGCGCGTCGGGCCCATTTTATGTGGCCGGGGATATGATTTACAAGGATTTGAACGGAGATGGCATCATCAACGACGCCGACCGAACCATCGTCGGCAATGCGAATCCCAAGCACATTGGTGGCCTGACGAATAACTTTTCTTACAAGGGCTTCGATCTGTCGGTGTTTATGCAATGGTCATACGGCAACGACATCTTCAACGAAACCCGTGAGGCTTCGAACCGAAGTTTCGTGTATAATGCCGCCACGACCGAAGTGCTGCGAAGCTGGCGCAAAGAAGGTGATGTTACGGATGTTCCCCGCGGCACGCCCAGTACCATTGGCCGGAATGGATTTGCCTCCAGTCGGTGGGTCGAAGATGGTTCCTATCTGCGCGTGAAAACCGCCACACTGGGTTACACCTTTCCATCGGCTCTGCTCAAGCGGGTTAAGATTGATAATCTGCGACTGTATGTGTCCGGGCAAAATCTGTTCACGTTCACCAACTACTCGGGCATGGACCCCGAAGTGAACTTCCGCAGTACGTTGCCCCTGCTTCAGGGAATCGACCTGGGCACCTATCCGATGGTACGTACGATCACCTTTGGCCTGAATCTGGGACTCTAAACCTGACCTTACTCATGAAAAAAATAATCAATAGCACCCTGGCCATCACACTGGTCATTCTGGTTGCAGGCTGCACCGATGTCCTCAATCAGGTGCCGGTAAGTGCTCTGACTCAAAGTTCTTTTTTCCAGAATGCCGCCGACGCTGAAGCGGCTATCATCACCGGTTATGATGCTTTGCAGGGCGACGATGTCCGGCATATTGCCTGGGGGGATGCACGGGCTGATAATCTTCGGGTGCCGGTTAATGAAATTGGTATCACCGATGGAGGAGTTCTGGATTTCCAGAACGACAATATCAGTACCAGCAGTGGGTATGCGACCTGGAGTCGTTTCTATTCAGGAATTAACAAAGTCAACAATGTGCTGGCCCAGGTGCCGACCATTAAAAGTCCAACCATCACCAGCGTTCGGGATCGGATTATGGGTGAGGCTTATTTTCTGCGGGCTCTTAATTATTTCTATCTCGTGCGCTTGTGGGGGGCTGTGCCGCTGGTGCTGGAGCCAACACTTTCGCTCGATAAAAACTTGCAGCCAGCCCGAACACCTGCCGATAAAATACAGGATCAGCTCATTGCCGATCTGAAACAGGCCGAGAAATTACTGCCGGTTAGCTACGCATCGACGATTGAAACCAGGGGTCGGGCCACACAGGGAGCTGCTCAGGCTCTGCTGGCAAAGGTTTATCTCTGGCGGAGTTCGTACAATCAGACCAATGAATGGCAACTGGCAGCCGATTACGCGGCCAAGGTTATCGCCAATACAACCTATAGCCTCGTATCGGGAGCCAACTACAGCACCATTTTTAGGACGAAAAACACGAGCGAATCCATTTTCGAACTCCAGTACAATTACAACAATCAGGAAACGAATGGTCTTTCGGCCTATTTCCTGCCCCGTAGTAGTAAAGTAACGACGGGAGGAAACCAGACCGTGATTCCGACCCAAAAGCTGGTCGATGCTTTTGAGCCGGGTGATCTTCGAAAAGCGGCCAGTTTTTATACCAGCGATCCAGCCACCGATCAGTTCCCCAACCTGCCTACTGTAGCCAAATACCTGGGAACAGTGGTAGGCACCACCCGCTATAGCGACAGCAACCTTATTCTTCTGCGGCTGGCCGATGTGATTCTGATGCAGGCCGAAGCACTGGCGCAAGTTGGTCAGACGGCCCCTTCCATCGCGCTGGTCAACCGGATTCGGAACCGCGCCGGCCTGGCCAATACCACCGCTACATCGAAAGATGCTGTTCTGCTGGCCATTGAGCAGGAGCGCTTTGTGGAACTCTGCTTTGAGGGGCATCGGTGGTATGACCTGCTTCGAACCGGGCGGGCAAAAGCCGTGCTGGGCGTCGATAAAAAGGCGTTGATGCCCGTTTATTTCACCGAAATCCAACTAAATCCGAATCTGTTGCCTCAGAATCCGGGCTATTGATAACACGTAAAAAAAGCCCCTCTCCTGTTATAGCAAATCAGGAGCTATCCAAATGAGTAAGACTTTTCCTCTAAACCATTGCCTGGTATGAAATTGAAAGAAGCCTGTAGTACGCTATGGTTATTGTGTAGTCTGGTGACTTTAGGCCGTTCATTACAGGCCCAAACGCCTGATAATCGGGATATTTCTCTGGGCTTCTCCATTTACGAAAATGGCTATATGGATCAGCCTTACGTATCGGTTCTGCCGAATGGAAACTGGCTTTGTTTGTTCACAACAGGATCGGCCAGCGAAAGCAGGCCTGGTCAGCATGTAGTCGCAACAACCAGCACCGATCAGGGCCGAACCTGGTCGAACCCCGTTGATATCGAGCCCAGTACGGGGCCATTGGCTTCGTGGGCCATGCCGTATGTAACGCCTTATGGACGAGTCTATGCCTTCTACGATTACAATGGCGATAACATCAATTCGCTGAACGGCAAGCCCTTAAAACAAGTGGGCGAGCTCGGCTGGTATTGCTATAAATACTCGGACGATAACGGTCAGACCTGGTCGGAGCGGTACCGGTTGCCCGTTCGGAAAACGCCGGTCGATTTCAATAACGACTGGAAAGGCGAGGTGCAATTACTCTGGGGGATAGCGAAGCCAATTGCTGTAGGCGGAAACATGTATTTCGGTTTTACCAAGCTGGGTAAATTCCAGCAGGATCTGGGCGAAGGCTGGTTTTTCAAATCCGACAATATCGACACCGAGAAAGACGCCACGAAACTACACTGGCAAATGCTGCCCGATGGGGATCAGGGGCTTCGTAATCCGGCGTTTGGCTCTGTGCAGGAAGAGCAAAATATCGTTAGCCTCAGCAAAGGCGATTTGTACTGCATGTATCGGACTACGCAGGGTTTCGCAGCTCATGCCTATAGCCGGGATGGCGGCCATACCTGGACCATGCCCGAGGCCGCTTCGTATACGCCCGGCGGCAAAATCCTGAAGAATCCGCGAGCATGCCCCAGGGTGTTTAAATGCCAGAATGGAAAATTCCTGTTCTGGTATCATAACCATAGTGGCAAGGATTATACCGGCCGTAATCCGGTCTGGATCAGCGGAGGGGTGGAAAAGGATGGATTTATCCACTGGTCACAACCCGAAATCCTGCTCTACGATAACGATCCAAAAGGCCGTGGCATGAGTTATCCCGATTTGATCGAACAGGACGGTAAGTACTGGATGACCGAAACCCAGAAGATAAAAGGGCGCGTCCATCGAATTGATAACAGCCTGCTGGACGGTCTATGGAAGCAGGCAACAACGACTGAACTGACCCGAAATGGCCTGGTTGTGAACAAAACAGCCACCAAACCCAATTCGTCGATTCGGATACCAACGATACCCAACCTGAAAACCGGAGGCTTTAGCCTGGATTTCTGGTTGACCTTCAATGACCTGCAAGCGAATCAGATTGTATTCGACAGCCGGGATCAGCAGGGCAAAGGCGTCTGGATTGCTACCACCGACCAGCAAACCCTGCGTTTATCCATGTCTGACGGAGTTCGCACAGAGGGTTGGGATACAGATCCGGGCAGTTTACAGGTAGGTAAACCTCATCATGTTGTTTTTATAGTCGATGGTGCACCAGACGTCATCTCGGTAATCGTTGATGGAACGTTGTGCGATGGAGGAACTACTCGTCAATACGGTTGGGGTCGATTCAACCCACAGCTTGAGGACGTCAATGGAAACCGGAAAGCGCAGCTGGCACCCAGTCTGCACGGACAGGTCAATGCGTTGAAACTGTATGAGCGGTATCTGACCACCAGCGAAGCCGTCGCTAATTTCAACGCCAGTAAACCCCGCTAACCGTGAACTTACACGACAAAGACTTTACCCTAAAAACCGCGAATTTCATGCGTGTACTGCCAAGAAACGTATGTGCTTATCTAGCCATTCTGACAATTGTGACTACCCAATTTTCCGGGTCACTTTATGCTCAGGACAGTCGGCACATTACAACCGGAACCATTATTCCCGACGAGACGTATAGCGACCAGCCGTATATCGTAAAAACCAACGACGGAGCGTGGCTGTGCGTATTAACCACCGGAACGGGTCACGAAGGGGCAACAGGTCAGCACATTATTACGCAACGAAGCCTCGATCAGGGTAAAACCTGGATCGACCGGCGCGATGTCGAACCGGGCGATGGTCCCGAAGCGTCTTACGCGGTGCTGCTTAAAGCATCATCGGGCCGGATTTTCGTGTTTTACAACCACAATACCGATAACATCCGGGCTGTAAAAGGCGACAACCCACCCTATCAGGACGGACTGGTCAAACGGGTAGATAGCCAGGGCTATTTTGTCTTCAAATACTCGGACGATAACGGCAAAAGCTGGTCGGATAAGCGGGTGACTATTCCCATTCGTAATTTTGAGATTGATCGAAAAAACCCCTATCAGGGCAAGATTCAGTATTTCTGGAATGTTGGCCGGGCTTTTGTCGACAAGGGAGCGGCTTTTGTGCCGGTTCATAAAGTGGGCGGTTTTGGCGTCGGCTTTTTTACATCGAGTGAGGGAGCCTTGCTGCGTAGCCCTGATTTATTGACCGTAGCAGACCCAGCAAAGGCAACCTGGGGCACCCTTCCCGATGGTGATATAGGCTTACGGACTCCTCCCAATATAGGCGGACCAATTGCTGAGGAACAGAGTTTCTCGGTCCTGAGCGACGGCACGTTCTATTGCGTTTACCGAACCATCGACGGGCATCCGGTTTACACCTACAGCCGGGATGGCGGGCATACCTGGGATACTCCGCAGTATTTGCGCTACGCCAATGGCCGACTGGTCAAGCATCCGCGAGCGGCCAATTTTGCCTGGAAATGTGAAAATGGAAAATTTCTGTACTGGTTTCACAATCATGGCGGGCACTTCATCCGCGACCATCCGAACCGACGAACTATGGCCTACGAAGACCGTAATCCGGCCTGGGTTATAGGCGGTATCGAAGCAGATTCACCCAAAGGAAAAATCATTCGGTGGACACAACCCGAAATTCTGCTGTATGACGACGATCCACTGATTCGGATGAGTTATCCTGATCTGGTTGAAGACAAAGGGGCGTATTACATTACCGAAACACAGAAGGATATAGCCCGAGTCCATAAAATCGATGAGAACCTACTGACCAAACTCTGGGGCCAATTCGACAACCGGAATAAAACAACCGACCAACTGGTCGTCAACTGGGCCTATCAGAAGGGCAGCTTCCCCCAAACCGTTGCGGCCCCAGCTTTGCCCGAGTTTTACAAACGGGACACAAAAAAACTGGAGCAACCGGGCATGAGTGCTCCCAACGGATTTACCATCGATCTGGCGTTTAGCCTGAAAAAATTAACCGCCAACCAGCTACTGGCCGACACGCGCGACAGCACTGGCAAAGGCTGGTATGTACAGACCACGGATAAAAAAACGATTGAACTGGTACTGAATGATGGGCGCACGCAATCATCCTGGGCCTGCGACGAACGGTTGTTAACGGCGAATCAGCCTCATTACGTCAGTATCATTGTCGATGGAGGCCCAAAAATTATCGCCTTTGTGGTCGATGGTGTTATGAACGATGGGGGTGATACCCGGCAGTTTGGCTGGGGTCGGTTTAGTCCGTACCTGAAATCGGTGGTGGGTGCCCGGCAATTAACCCTGGGAACTTCCCTTGATGGGCAAATAACACAGGTTTCGGTCTATAATCGGGCATTAACCATTTCAGAAGCCATCGGAAACTATAACGCACAAAAAAAGCAATCGGACCATTAAAGCCGAAGCTCACCAAACGTACCCTTTAAATAGGTTGGCTTTAAGTAAAGTCTCATCGACAGACATGCCGGTTCTCTTCCTTAGCTAACCTTCTTCCCAATTTGTTTTTCATACCCTTAACCCCGTCTGTAGACGAGGGCAGGCACCGCTTTTTCTAAAAAATCACCTCTAACCAATAAAGTTTATGCAGTTAAAACGATCCATTGTTAACGCCAGCATTAACACGGCGAAAACTGTTATTGCTCATTTCGGGATGCATTTGCCGCCCTTCGCCCATTGGTCCGTTGAGCACTGGCAGCAAGTCGGAGCTGACTACAACGAAATCCGGGATTGCATGCTGGGATGGGATGTAACAGATTTTGGCAGTAAAGACTTTTACAACATTGGCCGGACGTTGTTCACCGTTCGTAATGGTCGGATGAACCTGGCAGATTACCCGAAACAATATGCCGAAAAATGGCTAATCGACCCTGAAAATCAGCGCGCTCCGGCCCATTTTCATCGTTCAAAACGAGAGGACATCATCTGCCGGGCGGGGGGTAATGTACTGGTTCAACTGACCAAAGCTGATGCCGAGGGCAATCCGTCCAACAAAACCTTTATAACACAGGTCGACGGGTGCTCGCGTCGGTTAGGACCGGGCGATATTGTTCGCTTACAACCGGGAGAAAGTCTGACCATTCATCCTGGAACCATTCATCAGTTCTGGGGCGAAGAAGGAACGGGCTGGCAAGTCGACGGGGTCGGTTATACGCTCAGTGCTGAGATTTCGAGCGTTTGCGATGACCTGAACGACAACGTTTTTCTGGTCGATTACGGCGTTCGATTTCCGGAAATCGACGAAGACGAAGCGCGCATCTGTTACCTCTGTCATGAATATCCAATGGCTTCAGCTGACCTCATTAGCCACTAGCTCGCTGGCCTGACTCCTCATTCCTATGCGTTTCTCCTCGATTCTGTTGACACTGGCTAGCCTGCTATTGCTGAGTACGGGTGTACTCACGCTGGCAGCTAGCCAGTTCCCAATTGGCCCACTGCTCGTGCTGGCCCTGGTTTTACTGGCCATCGCCTTTCGTGGCTTCGCTTCCCTGAAAGGGTTTTCGTATACGATCTGGATTCTGGCTGCGGTTAGTGTCGCTATGTTTTATCCGGCCTATTTCTTTACCATCGGGGATTTTCAACTCAAGCGACTAATTGTTCCGTTTGTGCAATTGACCATGTTTGGCATGGGTGCGCACATGAGTTTCGATGATTTCAAGGGGGTGATCAAAATGCCGAAGGGCGTCTTCATTGGCATCGGTTGTCATTTTATTATCATGCCGCTGGTTGGGTTTTCGCTATCCCATCTCTTTGATTTTCCTCCCGAAATTGCCGGGGGTGTAATTCTGATCGGGTGCGTGTCAAGCGCTATGGCGTCCAATGTAATGTCTTATTTGTCAGGCGCTAATCTGGCTCTGGCCGTCACGATTGGAGCCTGCTCGACCATACTGTCGCCTTTTGTTACCCCATTTCTGATGAAATGGCTTGGCGGGCAGTATGTCGAGATCGATATTGCGCACATGATGATCGACATCACGAATATGATTATCATCCCGATTGTGGCGGGGTTTATCTTCAATCTGTTTTACTACGCTCGGGAAACGCAACGGGCTAAAACCATTCAGCTCGTTGTGTTTGCCGGAATTATTGGCTTGACAAATCTGCTGCTTCAGCTCATTGTCAAACAACCAATCGGCCATTTCCTGGTAGCACTGGGTACGTCATTTTTCTGGTTTTACGGACTGCCTCTGCTACTGGCCATTCTACTTAAAAAGCGGTCAGGTATTAGCCGGGCGATGATCGAAACCTGTCTTTCGTTTGCCGCTATGCTGGGTATTGTGATCAACACAGTCATCATTACCGCTTCTGGACGAGACAATCTGTTACAGGTCGGTGGCTTGCTTATTATTACCTGCCTTTTGCATAATGTAATTGGTCTGAGTATTGGGTATTTAACAGCCCTGCTCGCCGGTCTACCCGAAAAAGATCGTCGAACCATTGCGTTTGAGGTGGGTATGCAGAATGGTGGGGTAGCCACGGGGTTGGCTTTGCAAATGGGGAAAGTCGCCACCGTCGGGCTGGCGTCGGCTATTTTCGGACCGTTGCAAAATGTAACGGGCTCGGCACTCGCCAACTGGTTTCGGAAAAGACCCGTGCAACCTACTCCGTTGCCACCAGGTAATGAATCTGATACAGCCGCTGCATGGACCGAAACGACCGATGTGCCAACAAGGTCCCCGATAAATTGAGTTTTACGGGCATCTCCGAATTACACAATTAATGAATGGCAAGGGAGACAAACCGCTTGCCTTCGCCAATGCCGACGATCAGTGGTCAGACCACTGATCGTCGGCATTGGCGCTTACCAACTCCGGGGTGATTGACTCCCCTCCTGCTTCAATTTAACTCTCGTCGCGGATATATATACCGTGTTGTTGCCTTTTCAGCAAAATCATTAAAGTCACTTTGATTTGGATAAATTGCAGAAATCCAATCTGAAATTGGGCCAGTAACCATGAAAAATATTATTGCTATTATTCTGCTGCTAATCAGGTTCGGGGCGTATTCATTCGCTCAACAGCGTCCAGTGAGCAAACCAAATGTAATTATCATTATGGCCGATGATCTGGATAGTCAGCAATTGAGTTGCTACGGTGGCAAAAATCTCAACACCACCCATATCGATAGGCTAGCAAAAGAGGGCTTGAAATTCAATCAGATTTACACCTCTGAAGCCATGTGTGTACCCACGCGCGCGTCACTGTTTACGGGTTTATATCCCGTTCGACATGGATCCTTCCAGAATCATAAACCCGTTTATGACAAGCTAAAAAGTGTAGGACACTATCTTGCCGATCTTGGGTATCGGGTCGCACTAACCGGCAAAGATCATAGCACCAAACCCAAATCGGTCTTCCCATTCGAGATTCTAAAAGGCTTCGAGCCCGATTGCGTATCCCCCACAGACGACTATGAGCTTGACGACGTAAAGCAATACATTGCCCGAAGCGACCAGCCCTATTGCCTCTTTGTCATGAGCATCAATCCGCACACGCCCTGGACCGTTGGCGATACGACCGAATTTGATCCGAACAAACTCATTCTTCCTAAAAACTGGGTCGATACCAAAGTAACACGCACTCAGTTCGTCAAATACCTGGCCGAAATCCGGCGGCTAGACAATCAGGTTGGCGATATTACCCAATTATTGAAAGAAACCGGTCAGGACAAAAACACCATTGTCGTCTTTCTGGGCGAACAGGGCGCCCAGTTTCCGGGTGCCAAATGGAACCTGTGGGATGTCGGCCAGAAAAGTTCGATGCTGATTAAATGGCCCGGTGTAGTAAAACCCGCTACCCAAACGGACGCGCTCGTTCAGTACGAAGACATTACCCCAACGTTGATCGATCTGGCAGGTGGAAAGCCAGTCGCCGGACTGGACGGCAGGAGTTTCCTGCCCGTCATACAGGGAAAAAGCAAGGGCTCCCGGCAGTACGCTTATGGCATTCATAACAACATACCGGAGGGCAATTCCTACCCAATCCGTAGCATTCGCGATACCCGCTACAAACTGATTCTGAATCTGACACCTGATCAGGCGTATTATAACCGCTTCATGATGAATCCCAGGCAGAAAGATCGCAATTCGGTCTGGTTTTCCTGGATTGACCAGCAACAAGCCGATCCGCGGGCAAAACGAATCACCGAGCGAATTGAGAAACGTCCCGCCCTTGAATTCTATGATACGCAGAGCGATCCGTGGGAACTCAACAACCTGGCAGGCGACCCAGCCTATCAGGATCGTATACGTCAGTACAACCAGAAGCTTCAGGAATGGATGAAGCAGCAGGGCGATGCAGGAGCCGCGATTGATATTGTGTACCCCAAAAAACCATAACGAATGGAGCGTTATTGATTTTTGAACCAGGCAGCAAGTTTAAGAACCATCCAAAACATTCCGTTGCCTATGAGTTCATAGTCCATAAATTCACCGTAGGTAAAAAAGCACTCGATTTATGATACAGGTTGTTCCTTTCCTCGTTTGCCTTCTGGTAGCGTTATCTGGTTTCTCGCAAAAAATAAAAACGCCACCCAATATCATCCTGATTCTGGCTGATGACCTGGGATGGAGTGAGTTAGGTTGCTACGGAAACCGTAACGACGGACCGCGCTTCAATGAAACCCCTAACCTGGATCGTCTGGCTGCTGGTGGGATGCGTTTTACGCAGGCATATGCCACCGCACCCGTTTGCACACCCACGCGCATTGCGCTCATGACCGGTCAACATCCGGCGCGCGTTGGCATCACCGATTATCTGGATGCCAAAGACGAAAAGTTTCTGTCGCCAGACTACGTAACCATCAATGAACAGCTTAAGAAAGCAGGTTACCATTCCGGCTTGATTGGCAAATGGCATCTCACAGGCGATTATACGAAGAAAAAAGGCGAACCGGCTAAACACGGCTGGGATGAAGTAATCTGCTCCGAAACAGGCTATATAGCCAACGGCGATTATGTTCATCCGTACTTTTTCATGCCCGATGTTCAGGCCAGAACCGAAGGCGAGTATCTAACCGACCGGCTAAATCAGGAAGCCGTTGACTTCATCAATCGCAACCAGAAACGTCCATTTTTCCTGTACCTGTCGCATTACGCGGTCCATACCAAATTGGCTGGCAAGCCAGCAGACGTAGCGAAATACCGACAAAAAGCTGGCGTCGGCACGAAACAGAATAACCCGGAGTTAGCCGCCATGCTGGAACGTATTGATGAAGGCGTTGGGAAAATCGTCGCTACATTGACCGAATTAGGTCTGAAGGATAACACGTTGATTCTGTTTACGTCCGACAATGGCGGTGAGCTAAATGTAACGTCGAACGCGCCCCTTAGGGGTGGCAAATCGGAATTATTTGAAGGAGGTATTCGGGAGCCACTCATCGTATCCTGGCCAGGGGTGATACCCGCAGAGACCGTCTCCACGCAAGTGGTCAATACACTGGATATCTACCCTACTTTACTGGAACTTGCTTCGATCAAACCAGCTAAAAATCAACCCATTGATGGTATCAGTATCGCATCTGTACTGAAAGGCACTTCGACGCCATTTTCCAGGACGCTCTACTGGCATTATCCGTTACCGAAGCCCCATTTTCTGGGTGGGCGCTCTGCCGGGGCAATTCGAATTGGCGATTTAAAACTGATTGACTACTTCGATAACGGCCAGATTCAGCTCTTCAACCTTGCCGAAGATCCTGGTGAGCAAACGGATTTATCGGAAAAGCTACCGGCCCAACGGACTCAGTTAGTTGCTCAATTACGGGAATGGCGCCGTAAGACGGCCGTCGATTTTTCAGCAACCACGAATTCTCCTGTCAAACCATGAAGAAAGTTCTTATCCTGGCAATAATCTCATCTGCATTCTTATTGCTGGGAGCAATACCACCTGGAAAAGTAGTGGCTAAAAAAAGTCCAGAGAAACCCAATATCGTTCTGATCATGGCCGACGATATGGGCTACTCCGATCTGGGGTGTTACGGCTCTGAAATTCCAACGCCAAACCTGGACAAACTTGCCAGTCAGGGGGTCCGATTCACCCAATTCTATAACACGGCTCGCTGTTGCCCAACCCGTGCATCGCTGATGACGGGCCTGTTTCAGCATCAGGCGGGCATTGGTCACATGACCAAAGAGCCAAGCAATCGCATCGACTATGACTACGGCGTTTATGGCTATCGGGGTGAGATCAATCGCAACTGCGTTACGTTAGCGGAAGTTTTAAAACCTGCCGGTTATCATACCTATATGGCCGGGAAATGGCATCTGGGTTCAGGTAGCCCTGATTTACGCCCACGCCAACGGGGTTTTGACCGATACTACGGTTTATTGGCAGGCGCCAGTAGTTATCTCGATCCTATACAACCACGTGGTATCTGGCTGGATAATGAACCGATTGACAAAGTAAACCAGCCCTTTTACACGACCGACGCCTTTACAAACCAGGCAATTACATTTTTAAGCGAGCAGAAAGACCAGCAGCCTTTTTTTCTGTATCTGGCTTTTACCTCGCCCCACTGGCCATTACATGCCTTGACGGAGGATATTGAACGGTTCCGGGGAAAATACCAGCAGGGTTGGGACGCTCTTCGGGAACAACGGCTCCGTAAACAGCTCAAAGAAGGCATTGCTTCTGAAAAATGGGGCCTTTCTGCCCGTCCGGAAATTTACCCGGCCTGGACTGAGCAGGATAGCACGAAACAACGGGAGATGGATTATCGTATGGCGGTTTATGCCGCACAGATTTACCGGATGGATCAGAATATCGGGAAGCTGGTCGATTACCTCAAAAAGGCGGGCAAATTAGAGAATACGTTGCTGGTATTCCTGTCCGACAATGGGGCCTGTCAGGAAGGAGGTGTCCTGGGGGGAGGAGCTCTGGCTGATATCAACGACCCGGCCAAAGGCGGTGCCATATCGTACGGGGGCGTCTGGGCGAATGCCTCCAATACACCTTTCAAGGGATTTAAGCATGTTTCGTACGAAGGAGGCATTGCAACCCCACTGATTATTCATTACCCTGCGGGCATGACAGGCAAGAAAGGCCGCATTACGTCGACACCGGGTTATCTAATCGACATTATGCCTACCTTCCTGGAGGCAACTGGAGCGAAGTATCCAACGGAAGCGAAAGGCCAAAAGATTCACGCAATCGAGGGCAAAAGCCTATTGCCGGTACTTACGAAAGGGACCCGCCAGCCGCACGAGTATATGTATTGGGAGCACGAAAATCACCGGGCCATCCGGTTTGGCAACTGGAAAGCGGTTGGGACCATTGGTGCTCCCTGGGAGTTATACGATCTGGAAACCGACCGAACCGAACAACACAATCGCGCTACCGACTACCCAGATCTGGTCAAAAAGCTCGATCGGCAGTGGTCTACCTGGGCAAATTCGCATCGTGTTTTCCCCAAAGGATCAATGAAAACGGATTTTACTAAAGAGTGGAATTTCGTCAAGACAGCGGATTAGTTGTTCAGCCG
This sequence comes from Spirosoma endbachense, assembly GCF_010233585.1. Taxonomy (NCBI): domain Bacteria; kingdom Pseudomonadati; phylum Bacteroidota; class Cytophagia; order Cytophagales; family Cytophagaceae; genus Spirosoma; species Spirosoma endbachense. The sequence goes on along the minus strand of NZ_CP045997.1, from coordinate 1,039,235 downwards.
TTAACCCACTCTCAGCATTAAGCGGTATTGAGTGATCAGGTGATACCAAGATTGGCCACCCATTGCAATTTGTTTACAAAACGCTCCCGTTCTTTTTCAGGACAGGACATTTTCAAAAGCTCATTTACCAAAAGCTCCGACTAAGGCTTGGGCCTCAGCCAACATAGGTAGAGGACAGCTTTTTCAAAAGCCGGATCCGATAGTACAAGTACCTAGTAACGAGACAAACCGCCCATGCCGTTCACTAAATCATTCACGCAGGCTGGAAGCAAAACTGATTGACAGTATTCCTTTGGCAAATATCAAATTACCAGCCTATAAATTTTGCCTACACAGAATTTATTAAAATAAAATTAAAGGCGTTTTCGGATCGAAGATGCTTTTTTTAGGTATTAATTCGTACTTTCACAACACCCTATATACTAAGGGTTTACATTTTGCTTTACTTTTATTTTATCGTAGATAAATACAATAAAAGCCACTATCATGTCTTCACAACTTACTCGTCGGGACTGGCTTCGCGCCAGCGGTTTGATGACGGCCGGGCTCAGTCTGAGTCGGTTCGCTCCCGCTGAAGCGGCTTCGACCGCCGAACAAGCCCAGTCAGCATTCACGAATGAATTTGCCTTTACGACTCCACCCGACATGCCCAAATTGCGGGCACGGTTGTTCGCCAATGAGAACCCGCTTGGCATTGCACCCAGTGCTAAAGAAGCACTGATAAAAGCTGCCGATATCGGTAATCGCTATGCCTGGATGGAATTTGGTCAGCTGAAACAACTTCTCGCGGTCGATGAAGGGGTGAAGCCGGAAAATATTATGATGTCGCCCGGATCGTCAGATATTCTGATGGCCGCTGCCGACCATTTTGCCAAAGGGGGCGGTACTATTCTTACCAGCACCATGACCTATGACGATCTGCTTCAGCGTGCCGAAAAGTTTGGCGCAAAGATCAAGGCCATGCCCATGACGAAAGACTTCAAGTTTGATCTTCCTGCGATCAAGGCAAACATCACGCCTGACGTGAAAATGGTCTATATCGTCAACCCGAATAACCCAACCGGTACTATTATTCCTACGGCTGAACTGGAAGCCTTCTGCCGCGAAGTAGCGCCCAAAGTCCCTGTGTTCATCGATGAAGCCTATATTGACTTCTATGAACCAGCCGATCGGCCAAAACTTGGCAAACTAGTAGCTGATGGTCTGAATGTAATTCTGGCGCGTACATTCTCGAAAATCCACGGCTTCGCGGGTCTTCGTCTGGGCTACGCGATTGCCCAACCCGACATGTTGAAAACGCTTCATGCCTATACCAATGGCGAATTTGCGGTCAGCATCACGACACTTATGGCCGGAATCGCCAGCTACAAGGATAAGGACTGGCAGAATCACTGTCGCGCCGAAAATGCCAAAGCCCGGACTTACACCACCAAAGCCCTGACCGATATGGGCTATGAGGTAATTCCGTCATCGGCCAATTTCATCCTGTTCCCAATTCGTATGAAAACCAAAACGTTCGAAAACCAGATGTTTGCCAACGGCATCGGTATTCAAACGCGCGAGTTCAGCGGGCAGCCTTACTGCCGGGTGAGCGTTGGGACGATGGAGGAAATGGTCATGTTTATGGACGGATTCAAAAAAGTAGTGGGGTAGACTAATGAATACCCTACAATGGATTTATGCCTATCCATTGTAGGGTATATTATTCATCAACTGAATGACGAGAAGAGACTTTATTAATTCAACGAGTGCTAGTTACGCTAGTCTTCTGGCGTGGGGAATGCTTCAGCCCGCTCCGGCGTCGGCGTTAAATCTGCCGGCAAATGGTCGGCAGAGTGATGGAAAAGGTCGAAAAGTAGTGATTTTGGGGGCAGGTTTAGCGGGTATGGCTACTGCCTATGAACTCGGTAAATTAGGTTATGACTGTACCCTTCTGGAAGCCCGCTCCCGCTCCGGTGGCCGCGTCTGGACAATCAGAGGTGGTACTAAGGAAACTGAACTACATGGTGGTACCGCCCAAACCTGTTCATTTGAAGAAGGGCTCTATTTTAATGGTGGCGCAGCCCGAATTCCGCACCATCATCAGCTTACGCTTCATTATTGCCGTGAGTTAGGCGTGCCTTTGCAAATGTTCAATGGCAACAACGAAGCAGCTTACCTCTATAACCACGGCGGCACGGGCGATCTGGCAAATCGCCGGTTACGCATCAAGGAATACCACAACGACATGCGCGGCTATACAGCCGAATTACTGGCCAAGGCATTGGATCAGTCGGCGCTGGACCAGCAGCTGACCAAGGAAGACATTGAGAAATTGGTTGATTTCCTAAAAAACGAAGGTGATTTGAATACAGCTCACCTTTACAAAGGCACCAACCGACGCGGCTATAAGACCAAAGATCATCCCGGCGCAGGCCACAAACCCGGCAACGTTACGGATCCTTTCGGGCTAACCGATCTACTTCGTTCGGGGTTCATGCAACCGGTGTTCTATAACGTTGGCGACTATATTTACGAACAGCAAACAACGCTGCTTCAGCCCGTTGGCGGTATGGATGCCATTCCGAAAGCACTGGAGAAAAAACTGACGGGTAAAATTATCTTCAACGCGCCCGTTTCAGAACTGCGTAAAACCGAAACGGGTGTTCGGGTCGTGTATCAGAAAGACGGTAAACCGGTGGAAGTTACAGGTGAATTCTGTGTCTGTACGCTCCCTTTACCTATGCTGAAAAACATCGAATCAGATCTGTCTGGCACGGTGAAACGGGCATCTGATTTTGTACCTTACATCAAAACGGGCAAAATAGGTCTTCAATTTAAACGGCGATTCTGGGAAGAAGACGACTGGATTTATGGGGGTATCTCGCGCACCAACATGGATATTAACCAGATCTGGTATCCATCATTCGGCTTCCAGGGCAAAAAAGGGGTCCTGATCGGTTATTATAATTTCTATAGCCGTGCCGAAGCGGTAGGAGCGCTATCCGTTGCTGAGCGCGAAAAACTGGCCCTGACGCAAGGTGTCAAAATCCACCCACAATATCCGGCGGAGTTCGATAACTCGTTTTCACTGGCCTGGCATCGCGTACCCTATAGCGGGGGTGGCTGGGCTACTTACGACGATGCAACCCGAAAGAAATATTATCCAGCACTGATAGAACCAGATGGTAATATCTATTTTGCTGGCGAACACACAACCTACCTCACCGCCTGGATGGCCGGAGCGTTCACCTCTGCTCACCGTACTGTCGAAGCGATTCACGCACGGGTAGGCGAATACACGAAGAAATAATTTTGTCTGGGCTAAGCCGCTATGGCAGATTACTCCCACCTGACAAATAAAAAGTATACTTACAAAACGGGCCAAGTGGGAGCTTGACCCAACCTATTATGATGAAACACAACCTGCTCTCGATTCTTATTTTCCTCTGTTGCGCTACTGCCACGCAGTTGCTCAGTCAACGCGTTTCGGCCCAGACAGCCTCAACCGCCAGCGCATCCACGCCGGGCATGACCCTTGAGCAACTGACTGCCATCAAGGCCATAAAAGTTGCCAATCTGGATAAAGACACCTACTTCAAATCGGGTGGCTTTATTTTGGACCGTTACGAGGAACGTCCCGCCTATGTTTTTGCCTTTAGCGACGGAATTACGCGCAAGATCTATTTGTATAAGGTTTTTACTGCCGCTGATACGAAAGAGCTTGGCCTACTGGCCATTTACAAAAACGAGAAATCGGGCGACGTAAAATCATTCGTAATTCCCGGCGCATCGGCTGACCGCAAAGCATGGGATGCTTACATCGACGACCTCAAGTATGTTGGCGAAAAAGAGGCTGGCCTGATGCCAACACTCACCTTTGTGCTGTCACGTGAAATGGCCAGCCTACTATCTGGTGGCGGTGGCAAATCAGAAGAAGGCGACGGAAAGAAAAAGGAAGAATACAATTTCTGCTTTGCGCCCGACGCTCCCGTAACACTGGCCGATGGCTCTTCGAAAGCCATTCGTGACGTAAAAACGGATGATGTCGTATTGGGTTACGATGCGAAAACAAAAACCCTCACGCCTACCCGCGTAAAGAAAGTAGACGCCCACAACGGCGACTTCACGCTGGCTGGCGTGTGGCTCTCTTCGGTCAATGACCTGACTGCTGACAACCGGAATGCACTAACCGCGCCAACACTGCTTGAAGCAACGGCTAACCACCCGGTCCTGACTGCAACGGGCCGGAAAGCCCTGGGCGAGGTGCTGGCTGGTGAGATTTTATACCGCTACGATGCTACAACGACTGGCGTTTCAGCGTATAAAGTTGTTCGGGTGGAGAAATCCGTACGATCGGTAAAGAACGTTTACAACCTGTCTACCGAGTCGGGCGCCTACCTGATTGGCGAGACAGTTGTTCTCGACAAATAAATCAACAGGAGACTTTCTAAAAGCCCCTCTCTTTTTCGTATTCTGGATAACTAAATCAGAATACGAAAAGGAGAGGGGCTTCATTTTAAATGAGAAATTTGCATTTTAACCCAAACGAATTGCCGTATTCAGCTTTTGCCCGTACTTTTGCCGGATCAAAAACCAGTATGCAAGCATACTAATTTTTCGACAGGATTATGGCTGAAGCCTTCATTTATGATGCCGTTCGAACACCTCGTGGGCGAGGCAAGAGCGACGGTTCGCTGCATGACGTGCAGCCTGTTCAACTCCTTACGAGTGTCCTGCGCGAACTCCGCGACCGCAACCAACTCGATACGTCGCTCGTCGACGATGTCATTATGGGTTGTGTTACTCCCATCGGTGAGCAAGGTGCCGACATTGCCCGTACAGCCGCCCTCGAAGCCGGATACGATGAGTCAGTTGCGGGTGTTCAGCTCAACAGGTTCTGCTCGTCGGGGCTGGAGGCTATCAATATGGCCGGAGCTTATGTCATGTCGGGGCAAGTCGATGCTATTGTAGCCGGTGGCGTCGAATCGATGTCACGAGTGCCAATGGGTTCCGACGGGGGTGCGTTGTTCATGAATCCGCTGATTGTGGCTCGTCATCACATTGTACCACAAGGCATTTCTGCCGACCTCATAGCCACTAAATACGGTTATTCGCGTTCCGACGTCGATGCATTCGCGGCTGAGTCATACCGCCGGGCGGTGGAAGCACAGGCTGATAATCGATTTCATAAGACACTCGTGCCAATCAAAGATGAGATTGGTATCACTGTTCTTGATCGAGATGAAGGCGTCAGGCCCGGCACAACGACCGAGAGTCTGGGTAAACTCAAACCCGCTTTCGAAACCATGGGCCAAATGGGTCTAGATGCCCTTGCACTACTCAAATATGCCCAATTCGATAAAATCAATCACGTACATCATGCCGGTAATTCCTCTCAGATTGTCGATGGAGCCGCCGGTGTCCTGATTGGTAGCAAAGCCTTTGGCGAACAATCGGGCCTGAAGCCACGCGCTCGCATTAAAGCCTTTGCCATTGTCGGTTCTGAACCAACCATCATGCTCACGGGTCCAATTCCGGCTACCCGCAAAGTGCTCAAACGAGCGGGTATGAGCATCAGTGATATTGATCTGTTCGAAGTCAACGAAGCCTTTGCGGCTATACCGCTGCTCTTCATGGACGAATTATCCGTCGATCATAGTCAGTTGAATGTCAACGGTGGCGCTATAGCCTTAGGCCATCCATTAGGCGCAACCGGAGCCATTATTTCGGCTACGCTCATTGATGAACTGGAACGTTCCGGCAAACAGTTTGGTCTCTCAACGCTTTGCATCGGTGGTGGTATGGGCATTGCAACGATTTTCGAACGAGTTAATTAATTAAGAATGAAGCGTGTAGACTAGGTTATGACAAGTCTACACGCTTCATTCTTAATCTTCATGCTTAGCTAGACATGATAAAATACAGCGTTGACCAGAACGTGGCTATCATTTCGTGGGAAATGACGTCAACTCCAATGAACGTCCTCAACGACGAATCAATACCTCAGTTTGAAGCGGCTTTACAACAGGCATTTACCGACGACTCAGTGAAAGGTATTATCATCACATCGGCCAAACCCGAGTTTGTGGCAGGTGCCGATCTGAAAATGATCCTTCGCAACAATGATAAAGAACCAGCCCAGATGCTGAAAGTCTCGTCGGAGTTGAACCGCGTGTTTCGTCGTATCGAAACGTCGGGTAAGCCAACCGTTGCGGCTATCAATGGTACAGCGCTCGGAGGAGGTTACGAGATCTGTCTGGCCTGTCACTACCGCGTGGTACTAAACAATCCGAAGACATTAATTGGTTTAGTCGAAGTGACCATCGGCTTGTTACCCGGCGCAGGGGGTACGCAACGGCTTCCCCGTATGATTGGCATACAGGCGGCACTACCATTGATTCTGGAAGGCAAAAAAGTAGGTGTTCAGGAGGCAAAAAAACTCGGCATGGTCGACGACATTGCCGACAGCCCGGCCGAAATGCTTGCGAAGGCACATGCCTGGATTGCTGCTAACCCCAACCCACTCAAACCCTGGGATGAAATCGATCGCAAGACAGGCAAGATTGTCGGTAAAGACAACTTCAAGGTTCCGGGTGGTAATGTTCAGAGTATTGTTGGCGTACAGACATTTAGTGCAGGAACGGCCATGCTGATGGATAAAACCAAAGGCAATTACCCCGCTCCACTCGAAATCATGGCTTGCGTATATGAAGGCTTACAGGTCAATATTGACCGAGCTTTAGCGATCGAAGCCAGGCATTTTGTGAAGGTAGCCACATCAAAAGTAGCCAGGAATCTTATCCAGACGATGTTTCTGGGAATGAACGAAGCGAATAAAGGAGCCAGCCGCCCCAAAGACATACCCAAAACAGACGTTAAGAAACTGGGTATTCTGGGAGCAGGTATGATGGGAGCAGGCATTGCCTATGTAGCTGCACAGGCAGGCATCGAAGTCATTCTTAAAGATGTATCGGTTGAAGCCGCCGAAAAGGGTAAGGATTACTCGCGAAGTCTGCTAAAAAAAGGCGTTGAACGTGGCAAAATAGACCCGCTGAAAGTTGACGGAATCCTTAATCTGATCCAACCCTCTGCCAATGTTCAGGACTTACAGGGGTGTGACCTCATCATTGAGGCTGTGTTTGAGAACCGCGACTTAAAAGCGCAGGTAACGAAAGAAGCTGAACCTATGCTGGTCGCTACTAATAATCCAGCTGGGGGAGTCTTTGGTTCTAATACATCTACCTTACCGATCAGCGGGTTGGCTCAGGCATCCGCCAACCCAGCCAATTTCATCGGTATTCATTTCTTCTCGCCCGTCGATAAAATGATGCTCGTTGAGATCATTATGACTAAGCAAACGTCCGATTACGCACTGGCCGTTGCCATCGATTTCACCCGAAAAATCCGAAAAACGCCAATTGTGGTCAATGATTCACGGGGGTTCTATACGTCGCGCTGTTTCGGTACGTATTCGAGCGAAGGGATGGAGCTGCTCAAAGATGGTGTTAATCCAATCCTGATCGAAAATGGCGGAAAAGATGCCGGGATGCCTGTCGGACCGCTGGCCGTTACGGATGAAGTTTCCCTGGATCTGGTCTACAAAATTGCAGGTCAGGGTATAAAAGACGGATTCTTAAGCGAAGATGACACGAGTTATCAGATTGCAAAGCAGTTTGTTAACCTAGGACGGTCTGGCAAAAAAGCGAAAGCCGGATTCTATGACTATCCGGAAGGAGAGCCAAAGCAGATTTGGTCTGGTCTAACCGATTTGTTTCCGCTGGCCGATCAGCAACCCTCGCTCGATGAAGTAAAAACCCGTTTACTCTACCGCCAGGTTATTGAAGCCGTACGGTGTTTTGAAGAAAACGTTGTCCGGACGAAGTTAGATGCCGATCTGGGGTCAATTCTGGCGTGGGGATTCCCGGCCTATACGGGTGGAGCTTTGTCGTTTGTTGACTTCGTGGGTATCGACACATTCATAAAAACCTGCGATCGACTCGCCGAGCAGTATGGCGAACGTTTCCGCCCGACGGCGAAATTGCGCGAACGCGCAGAGCAGCAGGAATTGGTTTAGTATCCGATTAACAATTCTCTAAAGCCGATTTTGTAGTGCAACGGTTTATACTCGCCGTCTCTATCAATAGGTCGTCATCTATCGGTAGAGACGGTGGGTTACGGCTACGACGGTCAGCTTACCCGCTATTAAACCTGCTTTATTTCCCGTTGATAACTGACCGGCGTTGTCCCTGTCCAGCGCCGGAACGCCCGATTGAACGCACTCAACTCGTTATAGCCCAGTATATACGACACTTCTTTGACGGGGTACTGACCCGATTGCAGATAGTGCAGGGCTAAGGATTTTCGGATTGAATCGGTCAGTTGCTGATACGTTACGCCCTCTTCCTGTAGTTTTCGCTGCAAACTCCGACTACTAACATTTAAATTGGCCGCAATGGCGTCAAGGGTAGGAACGCCCAGATAAGCATTCGCAAGCAGGAATTTATTGATTCGCTCACTGAGTGCTTTTGTATTCGTGAACGCATCATTCATGGCACTCACCTTCCGGAGCAGTAATCCCTGTAATTCATAATCAGCCGTCAGAATAGGCTCATCCCAGTATTTATGATCAAACTCGATCAGATACTCACTACTGTTCTGAATTGACCGACAACGCAACACCCGTTCGTATTCCGGCAAATCAGGGCCTTCAACCGGAAGCATTACCCGAATCGGCTGCATTTTACGCAGAATCAGACCATCGACCTCGTGAAGCGTAAAGGCCATAAAAAAGTCCATTTTCTGCCGAAAAGCGACCGGCGATTCACGTCGACGTTCTTCGTTCGGAATAAACCGAATGGCAACCGACTGATTGGACTGATCCAGTTCCATCACGAATGCGTCTGTAATCAAATGGGCAAAGGCAACAGCGTGAGTCAGTGCTTCGCCAATGGTGCGGCTATGCCGGATTAGCTCGCCTACAACCCCCAACGCAGCCGCCTGCAATGACTCGCCAAAATGAAGACCAAACAAGGGATCATGACTCAGTTCAATGGCATTGAGCCAGAGTTTATTAACCTGTACAGTAGTTAGTTGGTCTTTTGTTTCGCTTCGCAAATCATCTATTTCCAGCCCTGATCGACTGCATAAATCATCGACAGATGTATTCTTCTGAACGGCATAGGCCAGCAGATTGAGCGCCAAAAGTTTCTGATAGTCTTGCATGAAGTAAAGTTACTGAAATATCTGACCATGAATTTCCTGGTGTCGTGAAATGGTAATTGGTTGGCGTTTGAAGGTAAAACATGCCCCTAAAGGCCCCGATACCTTTGTCAAAAAAACGACATGAAAACAATCGTCCTTGCGCTAATGATCGCTCTAAGTCACTCCGCAACTCCTCAGTCAACTAATAACAATCCAACTAAATCCGGTCGTCAGATGACCACAAACCAATCAAACAAAAAAGCCATGGAAACACAATCAATGCAGGTAGTGAGTGATTTTTTAACCGCCGTTCAGCAGGGAAATCAGGCAAAACTGGCGTCATCTTTACACCCAGATATCGAATGGAGTCAGCCCGGCAACAACCGCTTCTCCGGCACAAAAAAATCGAGTGCAGAGGTTTTCAAGATGGTAGGTGGCATGTTTGACGTATCATCCAACACACTGGCATTGACCGATGTGAAGGTTCTTACGGCTAACGGAAATAGCGTTGCCTGCCTGGTACACTGGAAAGCGGTTCAGCCTAACGGCGGCATACTCGATGTCGATAACATTGACGTTTATACCGTTGAAAATGGCCAGATTACCAGGGCTAAAGTATACTCTGCAGATGTAGCGCACGAAGATGAATTCTGGCTCAAGTAAGCGGGTATAATTGCACCGGACTACATAGCCACTGCGATATGAGCAGTGGCTTTTTCTATAAAAGCCGAAAGCTCATCCGGTGGTATTTCGTTGGGCCGAACTTCCGAATAGCCTCCCGATGAACAGGCGTTGGATAACCTACATTCCTGGCCCATCCATAAGCGGGAAACTCCAGCCCCAACTGCTCCATCAAATCATCACGATAGGTTTTCGCCAGCACTGAAGCAGCTGCAATCGACAGAAAATGAGCATCACCCTTTATAATACACGTATGCGGAATCATCGGGTACGGTACAAAGCGATTACCATCAACCAATAAATGCTCCGGCCGAATCACAAGCGAATCGACGGCACGATGCATGGCCAGAAAACTCGCTTTCAGAATATTGATCCGATCAATATCCTCGTGCGAAACTTCAGCCACTGCCCACGCCAGCGCATCGCGTTTGATGTCGGTGCGGAGTGTTTCCCGTTGCTTGCGGGTCAGTTGTTTCGAGTCGTTCAGAATCGGATGCGTATAGTCTTTGGGCAGGATCACCGCAGCTGCTACTACCGGGCCAGCCAAACAGCCGCGCCCAACTTCATCCAGCCCAGCTTCGATTGCGTCAGCATTATAATACGATTTAAGCATATGCGATTCGGTTTACAACATTCGGCTTATGGTTTGCAACGGCATACCGAATCCGGCTAATTAATCTTCCAGAATATTTCCGACAATGGTGGTTTTCAGACACAGCGCAAACAACAGAAATGAGATTGCCCAGTATAAATAAGCCCGGTAGCAGTCCTGCACATCTTCGTAGACCATCATTCGAACAGGCGCTTTTTCCAGGCGGTCGATCTGGGCAAAAACAGACCGCAATCGACCGGCATCGATTGCCCGGAAAAAACTGCCACTGCCAATACCGGCAATCGTTTTCAGGATACCCTCATCGATGGTCGAAGCCGACGTGCTGGAACGGGTAACCCGACCAACAGCAATGGTATAGAGCCGGATATTAAACGCTTTGGCTAAACGAGCTGCCGTAATGGGGTCGAGGTTACCAGCCGTATTATCACCATCACTGATCAGAATCACGATCTTACTCCGCTTCTTCGCAGATTGCGTTGAATCCTGACTTAACACACCAGATTCGCGCATCCGGTTAATGCAACGAGCCAGTGCATCGCCGATGGCGGTACCCGATGCGTCGATCATCTTGTCGTCAAGTTCGCTTAAATACTGTTTCAGCAAGTCATGATCGGTCGTGAGTGGGCAAAGAGAAAACGCTTCACCCGCAAAAATAACCAGCCCAATGCGGTCACTTTTACGACCATTGATAAACGTTTGGGCTACCCGTTTAGCCGCTGCCAGACGATTGGGCGGCAGATCGGTTTCGGTCATAGACGACGACACGTCCATAGCCAGCATAATATCAATTCCTTCTGACTGCTCCACACGATGCGTTTCCACAAGCTGAGGCCGCGCCAGGGCTACCAGTAAAAGGCTCAGGGCGATTAAGATGCTACTGGGCAACAGAAAGCGTAACGAACTAATCAGAATCTGATTGGCCCGAACCGCATTCTCATTAAACCGCTCAGCCTGACTCCGCCCCCCTACCGACCCCAGCGACAGGTTCAGGCGTTGTTGCGCCCCCCGATGCAGGTAGTACCGTATTGCCAATAGTAACCCTACCGTTGGAATCAGGTAAAGAGCCAACGGATTAGTGAACCGAAATTGCGCCCATAGATCCGGGTCAAACCAATGAAGTGAGTACCAGGGTTCCATGTTACGAAAAAGTTGACGACTCCGCTCTATCCGACAACGTTTCGGGCCTGGCAGGTACTGACGATGTCTGCATTACATATCGACGCCGACGATAGGCCTGACTAGCAACATCGCGCAACACCCGCAGCGCATCCGGCGACTGTGCCGAAAACGTTCCACCATAAATCATACGGTCGGCTTCCCGTAGCGCGTCGGCAACACGATCATCGCCGGTGCGATCCGCAATTTCAGGTGTTGTCAGCGATGCATAAGGCTGTCGTTCCAGTTGTTCAAGATACGTTTTCCAGAGAATAACGGCCTGATTAGCACTTTCGGGGGCCGTATCGGCATTTAAGCTTCGGCTTAGCCGGGCATAATCCCGCAGAAACCGTTTATGCTGCTGATAAAGCTGATAGATACGTAATTGCCGACGAATCGACTGGCCAAACAGCAGGTAGATCAGCGTCAACAATGCCGTTGCCACAAGCAGCACCTCTCCTAAAACCGGGTAATTAAACTGCTGTTGCAAGCGGGCCAGCTGGGTTTGTGACGCCAGGGTCAGGCTTTGGTTCGACGCAGTATTCGCGCCCGGCGATGTAAGTTTCGATCGCAAAAATACAGTATCGACCAGAGTGGTCAGGTAGGTACAATCACTGGCGTTAATCAATCGAATAGGTACCTGCAACAATTGCACAGAGTCGGTTTCAAATGAAATGAGCGTATAAACGGCACTGTCCCGGCTAATGGAAGCAAGGCCTTCGCCCGTTGTCTGTGTCGGCGAAACGCTTATTTCTTTCACTCGAAATGGAAGAAAATGCCGGGATGTGTCGGGAAAAAGGACCTCGGCCGATGGCGGATGACGATAGGTAAGCGCATACCGAAACGGCCGTCCGATTTCAATACTATCGTCCAGAAATTGCCCTTTTAGTGCTGGTTTCGCAGGCGGCTGCGCCCACAACGACACTGTAAACAGACAGAAACTACTAAGTAATCGAATTGTATGAGCCACTAATCTGCCTTTGTCAGAATTCATTGATACTTTCTGATCCGAAACAAGTCAATAAGCTTCGGTATAAAATCTTCCTGCGAATCGAGCACCAGATAATTGGCATTAAATTGTTTACAAAGCCGCTCCAGCCGGGACTGGTTTTGCTGAAACGTTTCGCGCAGGCGGTTTCGGAATGAGGCCGACGAGGTATTGAGCCAGACAGTCCGGCCATTCTCGGTATCGTGAACCGGAATAATACCAAGCCGGGGTAAATTCACCTCGCGCTGGTCATAAAAATGAATAACGACCAAATCGTGTTTTCTTGCCAGCGCCTTCAGATTATGTTCGTATCCCTGATCGATAAAGTCGGAGAGCAGGATAACGACACTACGGCGTTTAAGGCAGTTCAGCGTAAACAGCAACGCATCAGCCAGATTGGTGCGGGCCGATTCGGGCTGTAACTTAAACAGGCTCATTATCAACTGATAACCCGTTTTTAAGCTGTTTGAGGGCTTGATATATCGCTCTTTCTGATCCGAAAAACAGTACAGACCCACGTGGCTGGCTTCGCGAATGGCCGACATGGCCAGCACCCCACACACCTCTTTGGTGGCATCTAATTTAGCCCGGTGCTGTGGACCAACCTGCTGCGATGCGCTAACATCCACGACAAAAAAAACGGTCTGATCTTTCTCTTCCCGAAATACTTTTACGAACGTACCGTGTCCTTTCGACGACACGTTCCAGTCGATAGCCCGCACATCATCACCGTACTGATAGATACGTAAATCACTGAACTCCAATCCCGATCCTTTAAAAACAGAGCGAAAGCTACCACGCATCTGCGAATTGACTGCCTTTCGGATCTGAATATCGAAATTACGTAGCCGGGCCAAGAACTCGTCCATATCAATTAGGCGTTATGTTATTTTAACAACCAATCCCGAACTTTGACACGCCGGATTATCTTACAAAATTAACGCTTAAAACTATGCGTTGGCATCTGATGAAACAAACCATCTGGATGGCCCTGGCAATGCTTGGTATAGGACTGTTGCCGAGTTGCCAGTCCGCCGAAGATAAACGCCCGGAAAATCTAATTCCTGAGGATCGTATGGCCAATATTCTGACCGAAGTACATATGGCCGAATCGCGCGTCAGTCGTTTGGGGCTTCGATCGATCGATTCGTCTAATTTAGCGTATAAGCACCTTGAAAATCAGATTTTTAAGAAGTTTAAGGTAGATACAGCAGCCTATTCGAAAAGCTATACGTATTACTCATCGCACCCGAGTGAGATGGAAGCTATCTACAAGCAGGTCGTCGACAACCTGAAAAAGAAAACGGAAGCGCCCAAAAAACCAACCCGTTCATGACTATTGGCATTATTGGCGCAGGAATTTCGGGGCTTACACTGGCCTATGAACTCCAGCAGCAGGGTATTGACTATCATATTTGGGAAGCAGCCGGACGAGCCGGTGGCTATATTGGCTCACAATGGGCAACCGGACCGGCAGGACAACAATATCTGCGCGAGTTAGGCCCTAATTCGTTGCTTGGCGACGCTGATCTATTGCTTTGGCTCGACAAACTGGGCCTCACCCCAGAACTGACGTTCAGTAAACCCGTTAGTAAAGCGCGCTATATTTTTCGCGATGGTCAGTACCGGCAGTTACCATCAGGTCCGCCATCGCTTTTGTTCGGCAATTTTTTTAGCTGGAAAACAAAACTGGCGATCTTCCGAGAGCGGAACAACAAAACAAAATCGCCGGAAGGGGAAACGTTAGCGCAATTTTTCAGACGCCGTTTTTCCAATGAGATTGTCGATTATGCGCTGGCACCGTTTGTAGGTGGAATTTATGCGGGCGATCCCGAACATCTGCTGGTCTCCGAAACGTTTCCGATTCTTCTGCACTATGAAAAAGAATATGGATCGGTACTACGGGGGTTGATAAAAAATCAATCAGCCGCTGGACGTCGTCAGTCGTTCAGTTTCCGGAATGGGATGCAGGCATTGCCCAATGCCCTGGCCAACCGGCTCACCAGTCTGTCGCTCAACGATCGGGTCGAACGTATTACCCGAACCAGCGACGGCTGGCAGGTTGACGCAGCAACCGGCACCCAAACCGTTGATACACTGGTACTGGCTATTGGTACTGATACAGCCGCCCGGTTGGTAGCAGCTACTTACCCTGACTTTGCAAATGCGCTTCGTGAGGTCGAATACCCGCCCATGACCGCCGTTCACTCGGTCTACAAACGGGCTGATGTTCAGCATCCTCTAAATGGTTTTGGCGGACTGAATCCAAAAGTCGAGGGGCGTTTTGCATCTGGACACATCTGGAGCAGTTCCATTTTTGATGGTCGTTGCCCCGAGGATGAAGTGCTGATTACGACTATGGTAGGTGGTCAGTCGGGTGAGCGCAACGCTCGACTTCCCGATGGCGTACTGTTCGAAAAGGTTCATCAGGAATTAAGGACCAGTTTTGGAATAACGGCAAAAGAGCCTGTTTTTCGAGCCCTTACTCGCTGGGAGCGCGCTATTCCGCAGTATGATTCCAGGATAGTGTCGGTAAAGCAGCAGGCTGAAGCCGTTGAAAAAGATGCGTTGCTGGTATGTGCCAATTGGTATAAGGGTGTTTCGCTCTCCGATTGTCTTGGTAAAGCCCGGCAACTGGCTAATCAATTGAGCAGCAAATCACTGATTAACAAATTTTAATAGTTATTTTGTACAAAAACTACCAATATCGTTGTTGTAATAGTACCGATATTGGCCACTTGCTAACCCACTCAATAGGTCGTGAAAGAACGTCTGGTAGTAATTCCCACTTATAATGAAATTGAGAACATCGAAGCTATTATCCGTAAAGTGTTCTCACTGCCAGAGCCGTTCGATCTACTGATCGTTGACGATGGCTCACCCGATGGCACGGCCCGGCGCGTCCGTGATTTACAGGAAGAATATAATGGAAGTGGATCGCCGTCCCGGTTGCATCTGCTCGAACGGCGCGGTAAACTCGGCCTGGGCACGGCTTATATCGATGGGTTTAAATGGGCCTTATCGCGGGGTTACCACTATCTCTTCGAGATGGACGCCGACTTCTCGCACAACCCGGATGACCTCATCAAGCTTTATCATGCGTGCGCCGATGAAGGGCCTGATCGCGCTGACGTAGCAGTTGGCTCTCGCTATATTCGCGGAGTTAACGTTGTCAACTGGCCGATGGGGCGGGTACTGATGTCTTATTTTGCTGGCGTGTATGTGCGATTCATTACCGGCATGTCGATTATGGACCCAACGGCGGGTTTTGTGTGCTACCGCCATGATGTACTGGAAGTGATTCTTCACAATCCAATCAAATTTGTTGGTTATGCCTTCCAGATCGAAATGAAATTTACGTGCTGGAAATACGGTTTTCGAATTAAAGAAGTGCCCATCATTTTTACTGACCGTACAAAGGGCGTTTCTAAAATGTCCACCAAAATATTCAAAGAGGCAGTTTTCGGCGTTCTGCAAATGAAAGTCAGTAGTTTTTTCCGGCACTACATTCCACGCCGACAAGCCGCCGAAACAATGGCCGAGCCGGTTGATGCGGTTTAGTCTGGAGCTTTTGTATGCTACTGGTTGGAGATAGCCTTTACTGGACACGTCGCTTACTTGGCGAACAGTTAACGACTATTTGGCTACACGCCGGAAATGCTGTTATGGTGCATGCCAGCTTACGTGCTGTGGGGCCAATGCTTAACGGTCCAGATGCCCTGATTGGAGCCATTCTGGATGTAATTGGTAGTGAAGGTACGCTGCTTTGTTACGTTAACTGGGACTCGCAGCATGAGAATGCGCTCGATGAAACGGGACGAGTACCGAATGCACTTAAAACTGATATTCCTCCTTTTCATCCTCTATATTCCAGAGCGAGCCGGGATCATGGTGTTTTTGCTGAATTTGCCCGCACAATCCCTGGGGCTCAACGAAGTTTAAATCCGGGCGCATCAGTCGTCGCCATTGGTGGGCGGGCCAATTGGTTTATTGCTGATCATCCGCTCGACTACGGGTATGGACCAGGTTCGCCCTTTGCAAAGCTGGTCTCTGTATCGGGGAAGATTCTGATGATTGGCGCTCCCCTCGATACAATGAGCCTGCTTCATCATGCCGAGCACCTGGCCCGGATACCGGGTAAACATATCCGCCGAATGGAGGTTCCCCTGCAAATCAATGGCCATGTTGATTGGCGTATGATTGAAGAGTTCGATACAGTCGATCCGGTAGTAGATGGACTGGATACTGACTATTTCAAAACCATTGTCGAAGAGTTTCTAGCAACAAAGGGTAGTAATCAAGGGCTGATTGGTGCTGCGGCTTCTGTGCTTCTACCAGCCGCCGATATCGTTCCCTATGCCGTTCGGTGGTTGGAAAAGCGTTTTGGCTAAAGCGCGACTAAGAAGTAATACCATTCAATGCAACAAATCTCTGTAGTGTAGCGGTACTATCTTTTTATTGATCCGTAAAGCACTCGGTGAGCCGTGGGTTTGTTAACGATGTGGTGTCGGTTTCTTAAAACCGACACAGCGAGGAAGGTTCGCCCTTTGGGTCGGACGCAGCCTCTCAAGCTACAGAGGTGAGGTTGAAGAACCTGACCTCACGCCAATATCCACTAAACCTGTGTCTACGCAGGTAGCCAGTTCAGCAACTTTTCCGATTGAATCACAGTCAGGGAGTCCTCTTATAATGCAAAATTTACAGGGATGTTGTAACGACAAGCTACCGGTTGCCCCCCCTGCCTGGCCGGTTTCCAATTCGGCATACTTTGGACCAATCGTACCGCTTCGGCATCTAGCTCAGGGTCGACACTTTTCAGGGCATAGACTTGCTGAATTGCTCCGTCCTCTGAAACAATAAAAGTAATGAAGACACGGCCCTGAATTCTGGCCTTTCGGGCGGCCTCCGGATAACGTAGATTGGTCCGAAAATACTGACTCAATTTGTTCATACCACCCGGAAACTCGGGTTGCTGTTCGACGACGGTAAAGATTGGTCGATTCTGGGTAGAACTTGAGTCAAGGTGAGACTGCTGTGCCTGAGTGGGAAGCCAAAGTGCTCCAACCAGTAGGAAAAGAAGTGAAATAGTCCGCATAGCTATTGTCTTTTTAGACGGTCGATTTACTAGTGTTGATAGAGAATTAAATTTAGTCATATCCTCAATGCGCACGGAACACTTTTGAGGGTATGGTCAGTTAATATCTGAAATTCAGACGACTAGGTATAAATGATGCTAGATGCTAGCCTCTCTGGCTACGTCGTGTAAGACTCTTAACATAACCAGATTTAGTACGCTACTCACCACGTATAAAGCCAGCCACACCTGACACCTAGTTTGACCATTGGTGTTTCTTCGGCATACTAACTTTGGACTCGTAACCGACCAAACTAAACGTAGTTGATGCCCAATGAAATGTAGCCCTTTAACCGTTATCCTGAGTTTGCTTTTTATCGTGATGCTGGGCTTTCACAGGGGGCACGCGCAGCCCCCAACCGAATCTTCGTTGATTGTACACCTCGTCAGGGAAGCCAGTCAGCCCGGTGCCCATTCAGAAGGTGACGTTTTTCTGCTGGTCAAAATTGGGACAGTTGATTATATAGCCGAACTCGAATCGGGCAAGGTGGTCAGCCAGCGAAAGGCGGCTGTAGCTGGTGGCGGAATCTGCGATACCTATGCCGAAGTCAGTATAAACCTATTGGATAAAAATAAGCAGGAAACTGCCCAGGGAGCTGGTCAGATCCTGAAGTTAAGCCGGGGAAAATGGAAAATGATTGCCTTGTCGGAAGGAGATTACCCCTGCGAAAAATTGAAGGGAATTCCGACGAGGGTTAGGACTTGTCTGAAAGTCGAGTGCAATTAAGTCAGGACTTTCGCTCAGAAGCACGGCTATTTATCTGGTTATAAGTCGGTATAGTATGCCATTTTACCTCATCTGTGTATATTCGTAGAAACAAGGAAAATTCCTCTCGTTTCTGTATGTCTGGCGAAACAGTTATGTTTTTCTACTTTGGGGCAGTTAGTGCCATTTGGGTACTAAACGCTGTGCGGTGGAGCTTTTCTCAGAGTTGGATCGACGGACTGTTTACCTTACTGGTGCTTATCTCATTTGCCCAATCGGTCTTCTTCTCACTTTTTGCCGAAAGTGTTCCGTTGTCGAAAGCGGGCTATCTGGTTATTCATAGTCTTCATAGAGGTCTCATAAAAATCATTTTTCTAGAGTTAATCTATTTACTTTTCAACGGGATTACCTGGCCAATTTCATCGAGAAAATGGTGGCGAATCGGGCAGCTTGGTTTGCTAGGTTTCCTCTTGATCGATATCGGGCTGCTTTTGTTATCAGACGAAAATTGGTATCGGTCATTGACGGGCCATATCGTTTCCGGATTGTACTGGTGCCTGCTGATCGGAATCAGTGTGCTCGGCATCCGGATAGCCGCCAAACGACAGGATGCTATCGGAAAGACATTTATCATGGGCAGTATTTTTATGCTGCTGAATGAATTATACGTGTTGGTCTATGCTTTGCTGCATACATTTCCTTTTCCGCCAAACGTCGTGTCGATTGATCTGCAAAGGCAGGCACTCTGGGGAGGACGTATCCTAGAGTTGCTTTGCTTTTCGCTTTGTCTGGTATTTTACCAACGCTATGTTGCCGTAGTAAAAGCGGTAGAACAAACACAATTGGCAGAGCAAATAAAGCAGGAACGGCTGGAGGCTGAATTGTCAATGCGCCGATTAGAGCAGGAAAAAACCAATGTTCAACTGCGGGCCTTACAAGCCCAGGTTAATCCCCACTTTCTTTTCAATAGCCTCAATTCGTTATCGGCTTTAATAGACGACGACCAGGAGCGAGCCAGTCAGTTTGTCGATCAGCTAAGTCAGGTTTATCGATACCTTCTCACAACTAGAGATCAATCCGTAGCGACCCTGGCCAGTGAGCTCGCTTTTATGGAGTCGTATTATCACCTGCTCAAAACCCGGCACGGTAGCGGGTTGATACTAACCGTACAAGTCAACCCTGCTGATCAGACCAAATTATTGCCCCCTCTGACACTTCAGTTACTGGTTGAAAATGCCGTGAAGCACAACATCGTCCTGGCCAGTGAGCCGCTGCGTGTTGACATTGTTACGGATGAAGCCGGGTATTTAGTCGTGAGTAATAACCTTCAACGTAAACGTACCTCTATCCTGTCAAATGGTGTCGGGCTATCGACGATTCTTGTCCAGTACCAAAAACTTGATCAGCCAGCCCCGGACATTGTTGAAGGGAAGGACACGTTTATGGTTCGGCTACCGCTCATTCAGCCCCTGACTGAATTGGCTCAGCAATAGCGAGCCTGGCTGACATTCATCCCCAAAATCCTGCGTTCCTGTACTTTATTTTATCATTGCCGACAGATTTTGTTGCTTTGACTAAATATAGCAGATACCCCCTTGAAAAATCGATTATCCCTTTACTGGAAATGTCAATTGGCCGGTTGGTCGCTGGCGGCCCTTTATTGGGGATATACCGGTATCACAGGCGGGACATTCAATGTTGCGTTAGGCCTTCTTCAATTTGTAACGGATGTTGCAGCTTATAGTCTGATTACGCACCTATACCGAAACTTTGCGTTACGCCAGGGATGGACAGACCTGGAAATCAATCCGTTACTTAAACGCATAATCCCTGCCGTTTTTGTACTGGGGCTTGTTTATCTGGTGGTTACGGCGGCTAAAATCGTTTTGTTCAGGTTGTGGTTTCAAACTGGCCCGATCCAAAGTTTTCCTGTGTTTTTTGAGCTTAATGGCGTTGCCATTTTTATTGCCGGTATCCGGCTGATGTCCATATGGCTACTTGCTTACCATTTATACCACTATGCCCAGCGGGAAGTCAAATCAACCCGAGAGAAGGCCCGACTGGAAATCACGACCCGAGATGCCCGTTTAAGTAACCTCTCGGCCCAGCTCAACCCACACTTACTGTTCAATTCACTGAACACCATAAAGGCGCTGGTAATTGATGAGCCCGAATCGGCCAGACGAGCTATTGACCTGTTATCCGATTTACTACGAACGGGGCTGTATACTGGGGATGATGTACTTATTTCGGTGAAAGATGAACTCGCCCTGGTGAAAGATTATCTGGAACTGGAAAAACTTCGCTTCGAAGAACGGTTAACGTATCAGGTGCAACTGGATGATAGCCTCTCATCGGTGCGGATACTGCGCTTATCCATTCAGACATTGGTGGAGAATGCGCTCAAGCATGGAATAAGCACGCGGAAAGAAGGAGGCTGTGTCCGTATCCAGCTCTCAGAAGAAGCCGGGTTTCTTACGATCATGGTCCAAAATCCGGGCCGTCTCGATGCGCGTATACCCATAACCGGTTTAGGGATTGCCAATTTAAAGGAACGGCTGCAACTCAAATTCAATGGGCAGGCAAATTTGCACTTACTGAACGAACCGGAAGGAATTGTTTCAGCTGTCGTACGGATACCAATCGCATGAAGAAGATAAGCGTACTGATCATTGATGATGAGCGTCATGCCCGAATGGAGCTCAAGCGACTGATCGCTGGCTTTCCCGAACTGGATTGTATTGGCGAAGCCAGAAACGCCGATGAAGCACAACAGCTTATCGAAGATAAACACCCGGATCTGTTGTTTTTAGATATCCAGATGCCCGAACGGAGTGGGTTCGACTTGCTGCAAGCCTTAGATAATGTACCCGAAGTCATCTTCGTCACGGCCTTTGACCAGTATGCCATAAAAGCGTTTGATGTGAATGCACTGGATTACCTGTTAAAACCAATTCGGGCAGAACGGTTTGCGCAGGCCATAGCCAAACTGACCATGAAAGCTGCTTTTTCTGGCCAAAGCAAGCAGATTTTTGTGAAAGACCGAGATCAATATCATTTCATCCGGTGGAACAAGGTCTACCTGATTGAATCGATGGACAATTACGCCCGGTTATTTTATGAGCAGAAAAATGTCTGGCTGAAAAGCTCGTTGAACCAGTTGGTAAAAACACTGGACGAAGCCATATTCTTCCGGATCAACAGAGCGCAGGTGGTCAATATGCATTTTATTCAAACGATCAATACATCTGAAAATAGCCGACTAACGATTACACTCACGACTGGGCAAACGCTGAAGGTTTCGCAACGGCAATCGGCCCGGCTAAAAAACGCAGGAAACATCTAAGCCAATCGATAAACTAAAAAATGACATGAAGGAAAGAATCATGATGGGATTGCTATGCCTTTTCCTGACCACTATATGCCAGGCCCAAACCTTTATCCTGGCAACGGCAAACGTATCCGATAGTCTCGGCGTTGCTCAGGCGATGCCCGAACTGGCCAGAAAAGTTTTAGCCAGCAATCAACCCCAAGCCGATCAAAAAGCTTTTTTCAATGCCGTTTTTCGCCTGCAATTAGTTGCCGGTCAATACGCCGAAGCCCAAAAGAGCATCGCATCCTTGCGGTCGCTGTCAAAAGATCCCTTCGCAGACTTACTGTATAAACAATATGAATTATTCGCCGAAGCCCACTTAAGGCAAAGGCAGAATGGAACTGGTTTTGGGGCAAATTTTAAACCGATCTTAAGTACCCTTTTTGCAGGGTTGGACGATCGAAGAGCCGTAGCAATTTCAACGGCTTTTAGTAGCCGGGATGGGCTCACTGGCTTGGAGAATGACCTGGAGAAACGTTTATCAGCAGTGAAAAAGGATAGTTTGACTCTGTCCGAGGCCATAGCGCTTTGTAGCAGCTATAATACGTTACAGGTCTATAAGCAGATCGAGGCTATTGCCCAGCCAGTTATAAAGGCTGATGAAGAGCGTCGATTTATTCGTGACGATAGCGTGCTGATTAAAACGAAGGATGGGGCAACGCTGTCTGCGGTAGTCGTTCGTAAACGGGGGATTACGACTCCTCAACCCACAGCTTTGCTCTTTTTTATTTATTCGAATACAGATCGGAGTTTGGCAGAAGCGAGGTATGCCGCAGCGCGAGGGTACGTGGGAATCGTTGCCGATACCAGGGGAAAACGGCTAAGTCCAGATCCGATAGCGCCTTATGAGCATGAAGCCAAAGACGTTAATTCGGTGATTGACTGGATCGTTAAGCAGCCCTGGAGTAATGGGAAGGTGGGCATGTATGGAGGGAGTTATTCTGGTTTCGCACAGTGGGCAGCGACGAAGTACCTGCACCCGGCCTTAAAAACGATCGTGCCTTATGTAGCGGCCATTCCGGGCCAGGGTTTGCCGATGGAAAATAACGTATTTCTGAACGCCAATTATCAGTGGGCGTTTTATGTCACGAACAATAAGTACGTCGATAATGAGGTAAATAATGACAATCAGCGATGGCGTCGGATGCGCAACCAATGGTATCAGACCGGTTCAGCTTACAGTAAGATCGACAGCATTGACGGAACGCCTAATCCGTGGTTGCAACGGTGGCTGAAGCATCCTGACTATGATGCATACTGGCAAAGAATGGTGCCGTATGGAAAAGAGTTTGCCAATATTACAATTCCGGTATTGAGCATTACGGGTTATTACGACGACGGGCAGATTTCGGCTATGCACTACATAACCGAGCATTATAAACACAAGCCCAATGCTGACCATTACCTGATCATTGGCCCTTACGATCATTTTGGGGCGCAACAGGGAGGGGTGCCTGTTTTGCATGATTACAAGGTGGACCCCGTTGCGTTGATCGATACGAAAGAAATCACGTTCAACTGGCTGGATTATGTACTTAAGGGTGGGCAGAAACCAGCTCTATTGAAAGACAAAATCAATTATGAGGTTATGGGAGCCAACTCCTGGCAACACGCGCCATCCATCGAAAAAATGAGTAATACGAGCCTGACACTTTACATGACGGACCAGAAAGACGGTGATAATTATCGGCTGACCAGGCAAAAACCTAAAGTACCCAGATCACTTAAGCAGGAAGTTGACCTGGCCGACCGCACTACTTCGAACAATGATTACTATCCAGATCCGATCGTAAGAAAAACACTCAACCGGAGCAACGGGCTGTTTTTTATCAGCGAACCCTTCGATCACGAGATTTCCATCAATGGGATGTTTTCGGGAGAGTTGAAAGCTGTCATCAATAAAAAAGACATGGATATAGGTGTCATACTTTACGAAGTGACACCGCAGGGCGAGTTTTTCGAGCTGTCGTACTATTTGGGAAGGGCAAGCTATGCCCGAGATGCGAGCCATCGAAATCTGTTAAAGCCCGGCGTTATGGAAACCATTCCGTTTTCGAAAACAAGACTGGTCAGCCGCCAATTGAGAAAGGGAAGTCGCCTGCTCGTCGTTTTAAATATTGACAAAAACCCTTTTGCCCAGATCAATTATGGCACCGGAAAAGACGTAAGCCAGGAGACGATCAGAGATGCCGGTGCTCCTTTAACGATTAGGTGGTTTACTGATAGTTTTATCAAAATTCCCGTTCAAGAAAATCCAGCTCGTTTTTGATTGTCTGGAGACCTGCCTGGGGGTAGGTCTCCAGATAACTGGAAGGATAATAAGAAGTACTCTTCCGCAGGCCGATCTGATGATCTGGTATCAACTAGTCAGCATATCAATAAACCTTGCTCCACTTTCGGCCAGGGATGCATCATTATTGAGTATCAATAAATTCGGATGATGAACTGCTGGAATCTGCTGGTTGCGCTCAATCCGGGCGTTGATCTCTTCTGTTGTTTCACGGCCTCGGTCGGTTAGTCGCTGCCGCAGTACATCGGGGCTCACGTCGATAAGAATAATCTGCATTTCCGGGAAACGCTGGCTGGCTGTTGGCAGGTATTTCCGGGAGCCGTTGACTACGACATTGGCCCCCGTGCTCATCCAGTATGTAATTTCGATACCAATGCCATAAAAATTCCGGTGGCTCTGCCAGTCGAACGCAAACAGGCCCAACTCCCGCCGTTTAAGAAATTCGGCCTGCGTCAGGCAAACATGGTTTTCGCCACCGGCATCCATTGGGCGCGTAATGTAACGGTGAGCAAACAGAATTGGTAACCGACCGGCCACCTGCTCCCGGGCATAGGTCATCAACGAATCTTTACCAGACCCCGATGGGCCAATTACATAAACCAATTTTCCTTCTGCCATAGGTCGATACGATACGATGAGTTGCCAGCTTAGTGCCGGCAAAATCAGTAAATTGGAGCTACCGGGCTGTATCCATCGATTCACGGTCTGATTGACTTCTATCAGGTCTGTTACAATGCACTCAGACGCGCGGTATTTCTGACGAAAGGTTTTGCCTGGAACTATAAAACTAAGATTTCCTCAAAATCTGCTCCCGAAAATGCTCATACTCCTCATCATTGATTGCTAACTCAATCCGTTTGTGCGGGTTTGTAAAGCCCGCAACGATGGTCACGCCTGACTTTGCGATACCGAATTGTTTCGCCAGAAATTCGACCAGGTAGGCATTGGCTTTGCCATCCTGAGCAGGAGCTTTAAGTTTAACCATAAGAAGCCCGGCAGCGTCGTAGAACAATTGGTCTACTTTGCTGCCGGGCTTTACTTTCAGGTGTAGGATCACGTCCGTTAAATAGTCACGTTATAATTCAGTTTGATCTCATCGCCAGTCGAACCTCGAAAGCCCCAGTTATGCGCCGGGCTTTCCAGAATGCAGATTTCAAGATCGGTCATGGCTAATTTAATTTGCTCAGCAATGCGTTCATAGAGCAAATGAATCAGTTTTTTCTTGGTCTCAACAGTACGTCCTTCCATCATGATAAACTCCAGAATAACATAGCGTTCTGAAGCCGTAGCAGGCATGAAGAAGTCCTCTTTGTCAAGATAGAAAAATCGGTGTGCGCGCTTATTCTGAGGAAACTGTAGCGCGTCGACCACACACGAATGAACCACCTCCGAAAGCTGATCCCGAATGGGCAATAAGTGCTCCCGAACACCATAGATCTTTACCTGACTCACGCTGGTTGTTTTAACTGGCTAGCCAAAACGGCAATTCCCTCTTCAAATGTATGCGGATCATAGCCCAGCATCGTAACCGCTTTATCGAGAATAAATCCGGTACGTGGAGGACGGCGGGCAATCTGCGTAAAGGTCGATGCATCGGCCTGCGTGATCAGCGATTTGTCCAATCCGAAATAATCGGCCGTTTTAATCGCCATATCATACGGGGTCAGCACCTCCTTGCCCGAAATATTGAAAATACCTTCTGCTTCTTTATCGGCGATGAGGTAGCAACCCATTGCCAGATCTTCGGCCAGCGTCGGGCTACGCCACTGATCCGTTACGACCTTAATGTTCTTGCCATCTTCGAGCGACTTTTTGACCCATAAAATGATATTACTGCGGCTCATGTCGTGAGCAATACCATATACGAGTACTGTCCGCGCAATAGCCCAACGCAACCCACCCGAATGTTTCACTGCCGACTCACCAGCCTGCTTGCTCCAGCCATAAAAACTAATTGGATTAGCTTCGGCCGTTTCGTCATAGGGGCCTGCCGCTCCATCGAAAATAAAGTCGGTTGACACGTGAAGCAGGAAAGCATCAATTGCCCGGCAGGCTTCAATGATATACTCAACGGCATGAACGTTCTGCGCCCAGCAGTTATCTTTCTGAATTTCACACTTATCCACATCCGTCATCGCGGCTCCGTGGATAACTACGTTCGGGCGCACATCGCCGATCACATCAAGTACTTCCTGACGGTTGGTGATGTCCATTGATCGATAGGTATAGCCTTCTGAATAAGGCAGACGATTGCCACCGCGTGCCGTAGCGATTAAGTCGACATCCGGCTGCTGAACCAGCAAATCGACCAATTTTTGCCCCAATAAACCATTGGCACCTGTGAGAAGAATTCGTTTTTTCATAATTTTCTGTGTAGAGACCGGTCTGCCAGCGCAGTCTCCTGACTAAATGGCTTTGCCGGTACGTATTCGTATTGACGCAGGTAAGACGCAAATTACGTCTCTACAAGTATTGATAGCCGTACTGTTTTTTAATCTTTTTTTTCTTTATCCAGGAACCAGTCATACTCATACGAACATCCTGATTCGGGCGATCCATTTCATTGCGGGGCTGTTTGACAATGCTATCCACTACAGCCAATCCATCAATTACTTCGCCAAACACGGTGTAGTTGCCATCCAGATGCGGAGATCCCCCCAGCGTTTGGTACACTTTTTTCTGCTCATCGGTTGGCAAACGGCCTTTCATTGTCTGAATCCGGGCAATTTGCTTCTGAAAATCCTCATCGTTCCAGACACGTCCCTGCACAATGTAGAACTGACAACCGCTCGATGCTTTCTCGGGGTTATTATCACGAGCGGCAGCCAGCGCGCCTTTCTTGTGAAAAAGCCCCGGCGCAAACTCCGCCGGAATTTTGTAGTCTACAGCGCCCATACCTAAGGGTTCGTCGGCCTGCGATTTTCGCGAGTTCGGATCACCTCCCTGAATCATAAACAGTGGGATGATTCGGTGAAATAACAAGCTATCGTAAAATTTCTGATTAACGAGTTTAATGAAGTTTTCTTTATGTTTCGGAGTCTGGTCATATAGTACGAGCCGCATGGTGCCAAACCGGGTATTGAGCGATACGAGATAATCTTTTTTCTTGCGATTTTGCCCCATTGTCAGCAAAGGCAGGAGCAGGAAAACAAGTAGAAATTTGCGCATTAGACGATATAAGCTACGGTAAACGATAAACTCAAAGGGCTACCCGGTTCTGAAATACATCCTTCAGGCGCTGGTCGTGGGTAACAACAATCAGACTAGCACCGATCTGTTCCGACTGTTCGCGCAGGAGCTTAACGACCCGAGCGGTGTTTTCATCGTCAAGGCTGGATGTTGGTTCGTCGGCCAGAATAATATCGGGCTGATTCATGACCGCCCGCGCAATACTGACCCGCTGCTGTTCGCCCTGGCTCAACTGATGGGTTTTCTTAGGCAACTGATCGCCAAAGCCTAACTGACCGGCCAGATCGCGGGCGCGGTTTCTGTCCTGCGGCTTACTGGCCAGGTAGTTGGCCAATACCAGGTTATCCAGCACCGATAGCGAACTGACAAAATGAGGCTTCTGATAAATAATACCAACGTGTTTAGCCCGAAAAGCCGCCGTTTCGGCTGGGCTCAGTTTCGTCAGGTCAGTCTGGTCAATAACGACCGAACCACCCTTTGGTCGAAGCAGTAAAGCCAGTAGGTGCAGGAAAGTTGTTTTTCCTGTACCGGATCGCCCCAGAATCAGAAGGGCTTCGCGGTTAGCGCAGTATACATCCGGAAATGCGAACTGTTTCGCAGGACCGTATTCAAACGTGAGTTGATTTGTTGCCAGCATCGGATTCGGGCGAGTAGTCACAAAAATAGGCAAAAGTATGGCAGGCTGACTAGTTAATGGATAATGTACAACAGATAATGAATAATTTTACCTGCCATTTCTTACGGGGCTTCCACTGGGAATTGCGCTACGATTAATCATAATTCCTGTATGAGTGTGACTCGTCTCCTGGAAAAAGCCCCATTATTCAGTATACCCTTGAAACGTATCGCCCTCTTTGCTTCCGGTTCCGGCTCGAACGCCGAAAAAATTGCAACTTATTTTGCTGACAATACTGATATAGACGTTTCGCTGATTGTCTCCAACAATCACAAAGCGGGGGTTATCGAGCGTGCCCGTCGGCTTCATATTCCGGTTTTGTTATTTGATCGGAAAACGTTTTATGAAACAGATAAAATCACGCAACTCCTTTTGAATCAGGAAATCGACCTGATCGTTCTGGCTGGATTTATGTGGCTGATGCCGAGCGATCTGGTTCGTGCATTCCCCAACAAAATCGTTAATATTCACCCGGCATTGCTGCCTAAATTTGGCGGAAAAGGCATGTACGGCCACTTTGTACATGAAGCAGTCGTTGCGGCTGGCGAAACTGAATCCGGCATAACTATTCATTACGTAAATGAACGGTATGATGAAGGCCAGGTCATTTACCAGGCTCGTTGCCCGGTCTTACCAACAGACACGCCGGATGATGTAGCCCGGAATGTTCAGGCGCTTGAGCACACCCATTATCCACATGTAATAGCCGAAGTTCTGGCAGGGCTTTCCTGATGCGTGAGTAGGGCTGGAATAAGTTGAGTGAGGTCAGGTTCTTCGACCTGACCTCTCCATATCTCGTATTTAGGCTTCTTTACTGATGAATTCACGGATTAAAAATAACTATTTGGGGGTTATCTATCACCTTCTCTTTTTATAGTATTTCTACATATCCGTCCGTTCCATTCACCCGGATTCGTTGCCCGTCTTTGATCAGTTTGGTCGCATTTTCTACGCCAACAACTGCCGGTAAGCCATATTCACGTGCAATAACGGCTCCGTGGGTCATCAGTCCGCCCACTTCGGTGATCAGTCCTTTTATAGAGACAAACAAGGGTGTCCAGCTCGGGTCAGTAAAGGCAGTGACCAATATATCTCCTTCTTCCAGATCAGCATCTTCCATATTTACGATGACCCGGGCGCGTCCCTCGATAACACCGGACGAAACAGCCAGACCGACAAGAGCGTCGGGTGGAAGATTTTCTCGCTTGTACTTGCCTGTTATGATTTCACCATCAGACGTGATCACACGCGGTGGAGTTAGTTTTTCATAGATTTTGAACTCATCTTTTCGCTGGTCGATGATCTGGTAATCCAGCTTATTGGTCTGGACGACCTCACGAAATTCGTCGAAAGTGAGATAATAAATATCTTCTTTTTCGCGAATAACGTCGGCTTTTACGAGTTGCTCGGCTTCTTTCAGTAAAGCCTGCTTATAAACGAAATAACGACTAACTATGCCGTATTTTGGATATTCACGATACCCGGCAAAATTCCGGATCAGATCGATCATTCGTTTCGTTTCGCTGGCTTTTTGTTCACCATCGGGCAGTTGCTTCAATCGACCCAACAACTCCTGTTCTTTTTTCAGAGCTTCCTGTCGTCCCTGTTCAAACTTCCGCTTGCTTTCATTAGGCTCGAAGTTTTTGATATTACCAAGAATGATAGGAACGAGTGTCGTTGGTTTTTCGCTCCAGCGAGTTTTAGTAATATCGATTTCTCCGGCACAGCGCATTCCGTATTTGTCCAGATAAGCTTCAATAGCGTCGCCGGTTTCCTGTCCACCTTCAAACTGAACCAGTTCATCCAGAAAATCATCGTCTTTTACCGGCGAAAGGCCACCCCATGGAAGGCCGCCCCGTTGTAAATACGCAATTACTTCCGTATAAGGACGGATCACATCGGCTACATCCAATAGTGCAAGCCCCATTTCCGAAGTAATATTGTTGGGCGCAGATTGAGAAAGCGTATCTGCAGCATTTTTCTCACCCAGCCACTCGTTCATTTTCTCATTGATCCAGGATGAAGCATTCATGCCCGTCATAATCACACCAAAGCTCTGTGAATCAGCGTTGGTCTGCTTTAACTGCTGGATATCTTCCAGGATAAAATCAAACAGATCCGATCCCGATTTCATTTGGATGTTCTGCTTTAACTCGTCTATCGATGTTTGACTACGCTTGATCAAATCCGAAACGATTGTTGGATCGTAATCTTTTAGTATTTGAAAATCCGTATGCGAACGACCTTGACTGCTTTTACCGGGATTTGGTCCTGGTTTATCATCTGGCAACAAGTTGATAAAATCTTCCCGCTCTATGATGGTTGTAAGTGCGTCTTTCATGAGTGGATCAGATTTCCCCAAGGTAACATTTACTATAGTTTCTCTGCCGACAGGTGAAGCCAGCATACCTGTAACATCAACAAACAACCTTCCACCAGCAGTGTACATGGGTGCCCGGGTCGTTAACAGGAAAAAAGACAATCCCAATGGTTTCATGGCATCGGTCATCATTTGGTTATGACCGACCGATACAAAGACATGCGGACCACGCTTGGCCGGGTCGCGCCTGACATTTTCGGAATTATTCGCTTCAGGGATCGGGTATAACGTTGTGATCGGACGACTCTGGACAATATAAAATGAGTCGTCCGCCAAACACCATTCGATGTCCTGCGGGTTGCCGAAAAGTTCTTCAATTTTTCTGCCCAGCCGCGCAAGCTGTAAAATCTGCTCTTCCGTCAGCGCCTGCCGGTTCTGCTGCTCAGGCTCAATGGCCTGTTCGTGCGTACCGCCCTCTTGTAAGGCATAAATAGCCAGTTTCTTGGTGGCTATCTTCTTATCGATAACCTTGCCGTTGCACACTTGATAGAGATCAGCATTGACGAGTCCGGAGACCAGGGCCTCTCCCAGTCCGAAGCTGGCATCAATGGATAATACGTTCCTATTTCCAGAGACGGGATCGGCCGTAAATAAAATGCCTGCCACCTGCGGGAAGACCATCTGCTGAACAATCACCGACAGGCGGACTTTACGGTGATCGAATCCATTTTGAAGGCGGTACATGACTGCCCGCTCGGTAAATAAAGAGGCCCAGCACTTGCTGATATGGGTTAGAATTGCCGCCTTTCCGATCAGATTCAGATACGTATCCTGCTGACCGGCAAAAGAGGCCGTTGGTAAATCCTCTGCCGTTGCGCTGGATCGCACAGCATAGGCAGTTTTTTCACCAAGCCTGGAGAGGAAATGGGTAATTTCTTCCTGAATGTCTTGAGGAATGACGATCCCTTCGATAATCCTGCGAATCTCAGAGCTCAATTCACCGATTTTATCCCTGTCTTCCACCTTCAGCAGCGATAACTGATCCAGTAATTCGTTCAAAGACGACGTTTCCTCAATGATTTTTTTAAATGCTTCCGTAGAAATACAAAAGCCATCCGGAACGAGTATTCCTTCAATCTTGCCAAGTTCCCCAAGGTTCGCGCCTTTACCGCCGACTAGTGCAAGTTTTGTCTTATCAATTTCCTGAAAACCAAGTATGTAGGTGTTCATATTTTTCATTTTTTATACTTTTCAGCAATTATTTGTTGTTGAGTTGATTCGTCGTCTCATTCATTATGTCAATTGCTTTTAAAAAGTAGGCTTCAATAATTTTGGCCTCCTCGTCTGAAAATGAAGCGATCAATTTTTCTGACTTGCTTCGGAATTCTTTGTAGAGTGGTACCAGTAGTGCCATTATGGTTGGGGTGTCTGGGACAATGAAAACCTTCCGTCTGTCGTCTTCAGCATATTGTCTTTTCACCAGGTTTTTCTTTTCAAATCTGTCGATCAAACCGGTAACCGCACCCGTCGTCAGACCGGTTAAGGTCGACAGCTCGCCTGCTGTCATTTGCCCTTTTTCCATTAAAAATCCCAGGTATTTATGGTCAGTTCCTGAAAGCCCTGCCTTTCGGGCAACGGCTTCGTGCATCTGAATGGAGGTGTATGCATACTGCTGGCTCAGTTTTCTGATCTGTTTGAGAAGGTCATCCTTCATAATATATCTTATTAACTAAATATCTTAGCCACAAAGATAATATTAAATTTGAAACCCGTCCAAGAAAATTTTTGATAAAAAAGCACTCGCAAAGCGATCTATTGAAGGAATCTATATCCGGGTATTGGGAAAAGGATTAAAGACGCTGGAGCCGACTAGAATAATCAGCCTTGAAGCATGCGCAACTGTTCGCTATTTTTCCTGATTATAAGCAACTTATCCACATCTACACCCTCTCCTACTACAACTATAAACTTTGCTCTGTAAATATCCTGAAATCAATGTTTCGCTTCGAGCCATACCACGGCTCGAAGCGAAAAGTCTATTATAAATATGGGCAATATTTTTTTATTTATTTTGTCTGCAATTTCTTTTAGATTGGTTGTTTCGGTAAAAGTTTCTGCGCCAGCAAAACGTAGTTTACAGTTATAGATCCATCTGTTCTTCAACAAAAGGAGGTTGGATTCTTTACAGAACAATTCGCGGATCAATAACACAGATACTTATGAAAAACGTATTCGTAATTGTAGTACTACTCAGTATGACGGGCTGCTTTAAGCCTATGGTGTACCTGCAACATAAGAATCACTATCCCGTTGACGTATTTTATGACGATCAACGACCCGAACGGCCGTTTGATCCACTTCAGGATCTGGAATTGAAAGGAGAAGTACCGCTGACACAACGGCAATCGGAGAATCAGCGTATGCTCAGTCGGGGAAACGACGTGCAGCAGAAAGAACTAATGCTGGCCCGATTGACAATGCAGGCGAAAAAGATTGGTGCAGACGCACTGGTAGCCGTTCGATATACGTACTACACATCGACAACCGACAACGGCTATGTAATGACTGGCCTTGCCGTGAAATATAAAAAAGAAAATTAACTACTTAACTTCTTCGTAGTCAACGTATTCACCACCCGTATAGCGAGAGCCCGAATCTTTTCCTGGTCGGGGTTCTACCCGAATTTCGCCCTCCCGGCGACCACCCTGGCCGTTGCCCTGCTGTTTCTGTTGCTTCACTAACTGCCGGCCAACGAGCAGGTAAAAGACAAATCGACGCACAGGCGGTACGAACAGAATAACAAGGGTGATGATGAAGAGATATTTAAACAGCATGTCCGAGTATTGTTAATAGTAAAATAACGCTGGGGCGGGTCGTTTAGTTTTTCGTTACGCTGAACGGCTTTTATTCGGGTTAATCGGTCGAGAAGTAATTACCTGAATAAAAGCCGCCAGCTATAAACTAACTACTGTCCATACAAGGCTTTTCCGGCCGCTTCATACTTATCACCCGCCGACCATTGTGGCCGCATTGGCCGGTCGGCAATCAAACGGGCCGCATAAGCAAACGCCTGGCAAAATTTTTGAACGTAGTTAAAATCGAGCGATTCGGGGTTATCGATAGCCTGGTGATAATATTTTCCAATGGCTTCATCGAAGGCTTTAAAGCCAGCCGAAAAAGTAGGCGCCGGAACCCCTTTGACGGCAAAGTTAACATTGTCTGATCGATCAAATAAGCCCTGCTCGGGAGCTGGTTCAGCAAATACACCCAGGCCGAATGTTTTCGCGGCTGTTTCAATTTCATTTTTCGCACCGGTTCGTTCAAGGCCAATTACCGAAACAATCGTGGTATCATTGTAGCCAGCGCCATCGGTGTTGAGATCGAAAATCGTTTGTTTGAGTGGCACCAATGGATGTTCGGCGTAGTAGCGACTTCCAAGCAGGCCAACTTCTTCGCCCGTTAGTGCAAGCACCAGGATTGACCGTTTTGGGCGTTGCTGCGAAAGTGTTTTGGCTGCTTCCAGAATTGAGACCGTTCCGAATGCATTATCCCGTGCTCCATTAAAAATGCTATCGCTGGGCTGGTAAGCGCTGCCACCCTGTTTGCCAACACCAACATGGTCAAAATGGGCCGACAAGATGACGTATTCGCTTTTAAGTTTGGGATCAGTGCCTTCGATAATGCCAGCCACATTAGCTGATGACACCATCGATCGCGGCCGACCTGAGGTTCGAAACACAACCGTTTGCCCGGCCTCTTTTAATTGCTTGTATTGGTTATTGGCATTATTAACCCATGCATGGGCTATGGGAGTATTGCCCGCTTCTGTTGCCGGAATAGAAACCTGTTCGCGACTGAAATACTGGTTCACAAAGCCCCAGGGAATAGATTCACTGTAGAGTTCGATCAACGCAGCAGCCCCTTTACTGGTAGCCAGTTTACGCTTTTCGGCCGAAGCCCGAAAAATTTCGCCCGGCCCTTTTGCATCCGGAGAACCGCCCTGTGCTACCAAAATACGCCCTTTTACATCGCGTCCTTTGTAGCCATCCTCACCATCGGTAAGGCCATAACCAACATAAACAACCTCGCCCGATACATTCGTAGGGCCGCCCGCCATAACGACCAGCTCTTTGCCCAACCGGAGCGTATCCTTACCCAGGATCAAGCTAGCACTACTGGCAGCCTTCACTTTTTCCAGGCCAATTTGTTGAAAATAATCGGTTTGGCCGGGTGGCGTATTTAACCCCAACTGTCGGAATTGTTCAGCAATGTAACGGGCGGCCACCTGATTACCAGGCTCACCTGTCCGGCGCCCCATCAGTTCATCAGAAGCCAGAAAGCGGGTATGGCTCTCAACCTCAGCCCGTGAAATAGAGAATTCTGGCAGTTTAGCTGCCAACGGGGTTTTAGAACGCGAAGCTGTTTGTTTGGCAGGACCGGTCTGCGCCTGCAATGATCCAGTAGTTAACACGAGACCGGCCAGTACAGCGACGAGAGAAGAAGTTTGCATGGTGATTGGGTTTACGGTAAAATTACGAAAAACCCCAACGGCTTTTCAGGATTCCCTACCTCTCAGCGATTTTCAGTAATTTCGTTTTTCGAACCCGCACCGGATTTTAATAATCCAGCCGATTTGGACTAGTAAATTGCGTTATGCCTCCTGTTCCTCTTTCAATTGTCGACTCACCCACCGCTTCATCCGAAAAGACGTATTTACGAATGGCCATTGGCCTGTTAGTACTTTATGTATTTCCGTATGTCTGGCTCGGCGAAGGTGCTCATTTAACTATTCACGATAATCTGGATAGCGATTTTCTGTATCTGTATCTCCTGAAGATTACCGGCACAGCCTTCAATTTCGATCTAAATACACTAATTCCGAATGCGATGAGTGGCGGGAGTTTCACGGGTATTCCCCGTTCGGCTTTCCGTACTGGCCTGAATCTTGAAGTGCTCTCGTTCTGGCTGCTTCCGCCTTATGCCGCACAGGTTCTCAATTTTGCCGCCGTACACAGCATTGGTTTTTGGGGCATGTACCTGTTGCTGAAGAAGCACATTTTACCCGCTCCTCAGTGGGCGTTCACACGGGTAGCCATCGCATTTTTGTTCGCGTTAGTACCTTGTTACACCGTGCATGGTGCATCGGTCAGTGGGCAACCGCTGCTCCTATTCGCCTTTCTGAACCTGCTGACATATACAAGCCGCTGGACCGATTGGCTGATCATTGTTCTCTTTCCCTTTTACTCCTTTTTTGTCTGGGCTGGCTTATTTATCTGCATAGCCCTTGGTGTAATTGGGCTGATTAGCCTGATACGCCATCGAACGGTCAACTGGCCGTTCCTGCTCGGGTTGGCTTTACTGTCGATGGTGTATTTAGCCAGTGAGTGGGAGCTGATTTATGCGTTTATCAACCAGACGTACGTTTCCGAACGGGTTGAGTTCGATTATGCGCAACTCCGCTCCATGAAGATTCTGGACAGCCTGCGCCGAAGTGCTGATTTGTTTGTCTGGCCGATGTTTAACACGGGCGCCTTTCTGACGCTGGGCATTGTAACGGTAAGTGGTTTAGGCGCATGGCGAGCCTATAAGCGGCATAATCGTCGAGCCGTTTGGTGGCTCGTGGGGTTGCAAATCATAGCCGGTATTTTCTGTCTGATTCATGGTTTTTACCATTATCTCATCGTATGGCTCGGCGATAGCTCGCTGGGAATGAAATTTCGGGTTTTTCAGTTCGACCGTTTCTATTTCCTGCTTCCTACGCTATGGTTTTGTCTGCTTGCCTTATCCCTCCAGCAGTTTAGGGCCAATGGCCGCTGGAATCGTCTGGTTCTGGCTGGGCAGCTCTTGCTGATGGTCGTGGCCAACAAAGAATGGTGCATTAATGTGGGTAAGCTGGCTGGATTTGTCACAGAAGCGCAGCATCCATCCTTCCGGGCCTTTTTTGCCGAAAAACAATTCACCCAAATTCGCGACTACATCCATCGACCACAGGCCGATTACCGGGTAATCTGCCTCGGTATGCATCCGTCGGTCGCACAGTTCAATGGATTTTATACGCTGGATAGTTACCAGAATAATTATCCCCTCCCCTACAAACACGCTTTTCGAAAAATCATTGCGGCTGAACTGACCAAAGGAACCCGACAAATGCGGGTTTATTACGATGCTTATGCCTGCCGTGTTTACCTCTACACGGCTGAACTAGGTATGAACTATCTGTTCGGCAAGACCCAAAATCGGTCGGTAAGTCATCTCCAGATTGATACGGATGCGTTGAAAGCCCTTGATGGCGACTATGTCGTATCTGCGGTACCGATCCTTAACGCAGCCCAAAACCGACTAAGCCTGGAAAAAGTATTTGACGAGCCGGAAAGCTACTGGCAAATATGGTTGTATCGGGTGCAATAGCGTGGAACAGAGTTCGTTTTATCGCCCTGTCCCAGGCACTTCCCCTACTGGTTTACCGCTTGTAATGCTGCCGGGCGAATCGCATGAATGTATCGGCCAGCCCTTCGCTAACGCCCTGTAACTGAATTGAATAAAATTCCCGATGAATAGCAAGTCCCTGTACATCAAGCACTTTTAGGATGCCCGCGCGCACTTTGTCCTGCACGGCAAAAATCGACACAAAGGCCATGCACCGCGAGCTACCCAGATACGACTTAATGCTCTCGGTACTACCTAGTTGCATTTCGATGGTTAGATCAGTAAGCCGAAGCCCTACGCCCCTGAGCGCGTGTTCGATGACCTCCAGCGAACCCGATCCCCGTTCCCGCAGTAGAATAGGAACCGTTCTTAATTCATCGAGCGTAATCTCATCGCGGTTGGCCAACGGATGGTCGGCCCGGCAGACGAGCACTAGTTCATCTTTTACAAATGGCGTATATCGGATATCACTATGATGCGTTCGCCCTTCTACCAGACCCAGTTCAATATCATTGTGGAGTAACTGTTGTTCCACCTGTTCGGTATTACCGCTCAGGAGCGAAATGGTGATATCGGCCGAATGTTCATGAAAACGAGCCAGTACAGGCGGAATGACGTATTGCGCAACGGTTGTGCTGGCCCCAAGCCGAAGCGTTCCACCCGGCTGACCTTTGAGTCCGTTCATGTCGAACTCCAGTTGGCGATAGGTTGCCACAATGGTTTCGGCATGACGAAGCAGCAAACTCCCGGCGGCCGTTAAGCTAATCTGATTACCCCTCCGATCAAAAAGAGCCGTACCGAAGTGATGTTCTAACTCCTGGATATGTTTCGTTACGGCAGGCTGCGTCACATACAGTTCGGCAGCCGCTTTGGTAAAGCTAAGCCGTTTGGCAACCGTATAGAAGACGTTCAGGCGAAAATCGAGCATGGCCAACGTTACGGACGGATGATAGCCCAGCCCTCCTGTTCGCGGATGATGAGTTCGCCGTTGGCCGTTGGTACATAGCTAATGATGGGGAATAATTCATCGCGGCTGATTTTCCGAATCCGCATGGTGTTTTCGCACATAGCCATAATGACTCCCTGCTTTTGCAAACTTGTGACTTCTTTCTCGAAATACGGCTTGTCTTTTCGGTATGTAGCTACCGCTCCGCCATAGACCACGAGTTCGACCTCTAATTTACCTTTCAGGCGTGGGTCGTTCAGGGCATTCTGAATATTGGCCAATGCATGCCGGATAACGGCGGTATCGGCGGTATTGAGTTGGTAAACAGCGCGATATCGATCTTTCGTTGGTTGAGCTCCATGGAACACACCGGTTTCGTTTGTTTGGGCCATAGCTGGAGCTAAAGCACTCAGGGAAACCAGTATGAACAGATAAGTCAATTTCTTCATGATTATTAGTTTTTGATTTTGAGTAAACAGCGCTTCCGCTGGGAGTCATACCACGTTTTCTAAGGGTGTTTGAACGACCCAATGCATAGCTCCCGGCAAAAGCGTTGGTAAAGCTACTTCACTTTTCGCGCATCAGCAATCGGCTGAAACGGGCCAAATTTGTGTTGCCGCTCACTGAATGAGTCTGAATACGGGCCAAATGGGAAGTCAACGGGCTTGCTGGCTACCTTGGGCCAGTCGCTATTCTGATCTTTGTGTGGCCGGGGCATGGCATTAATAAAAGCGGCTACATCCCAGGCTTCTTCGTCGCTTAGCTGCGGACTGGCATACGTGGACCCAAAAGGCATATTGTTTTTGACATAACCGGCAAAGTTCGACAATCGATATAACCCGGCTCCATCGTTATAGCTTTGTGGACCCCACATCGGCGGATACACATACTCTGAAGCGCCAGCCGCTTTAATACCTTCGCCGTTTACACCGTGGCAGACCTGACATTTGGTCACATAGACTACACGACCTTTTGTTGAATCGGCCTCCCGATCCAGATAGGCCAACTTAGCCAGCCCCACCCCATCGGGCCGCTGCCCCTTGGGAACGTCGGAACCCAGCCATTGGATGTAAGCCACAATTGCCTTCATCTCACGGCTCGTACTATCCGGGGCTTTGCCGCCCAGACTACGCTCAAAACAATCGGATACCCGCTTCACAATTGATTCGACGGCACCCGAGCGGTCACGAAATTTCGGGTAAGTTGAAAAGACAGCCGAGTAATTGTTCCCCAACACCTTTGTCCCGGCTTCAAGGTGGCAATTCTGGCAATTCATACCATTGGACAGATGCCTGACCGATCCCGCTGGGCCTAAATATTTTGCCGTATGGGCAATCAACTCGCGACCATACCGAATCTGCTTTCCCAAATCACCAGCCGGAATCCGACTATCGGCTGGTGGACGCCAATAGTCGGGTGGTGTCAGTGCCAGCAGACCGATAGCCAAAATAACCAGACTGGTGAGTCCATAAACTTCTTTTCGGGTAACTATCGAACGAATGTCAACAACGTGATTTTTCATGGTCTATGGCAAATCTACAGTCACTAGATTATCGTCAGATACGCGGTCAATCAGCTTGTTATAAGGGTCGATACCCGCTTTGACTGGTTTTCCCTTCACTGTCACTTCGATAACGTGTTCGCCCGGTGTCAAACTACGTTTTTGCATAAACAAAGGTACTTTAATTGTCAGACCATCTTTGTTCTTGCTGTCGTCGGTTAGTACGGCTACATCGACAATGACCGGACCTTTGCCCTTCGAAAGTTCTTTACCCGCTTTGTCGTAATATTCCGTTGCCGAACGAACATACAATTTCACACGGTATTGCCCATTTCCCAATGGCTTTGCTTCGGCTTTGGTGATGCGGTTGTCATAGAGGGTCAGCTTCTCGAAACTATCGGTCAGCCAGGTCTTCAGCGAATCGGGAGTGGCCGATTTGAGGAAACCATACCATTCCAGCGAGGTAGTAAACGGCGCTTTCTGCCGGAAACGAGCCGCCTTCATGTAGTCGTTCATCGCCTTATTGACCCGATCTTCGCCTATATAATCCTGCAAGGCATACATTAGCATCGAGCCTTTGTTATACCAGATATACGAACGGGTGTCGTTATCGAGCATATTCGCTTCGAACTTGTCTTCATTGGATCGGCCCCGCAGGTATTGATCAAGACTATACTTCAAAAATTTCGGCATGGCATCGGCTCCATACCGCTCTTTTAGCACCATCAGGGCCGAATATTCGGCCATCGTTTCGGAAATCTGATTGGAACCGCGTGTCCGGCTGGGCATAACCTGGTGTCCCCACCACTGGTGCGCTACCTCGTGAGCTGTTACATAATAGGCATAATCGGTCTTGTTCGGATCGCGAAAATCGCCAACCCAACCAAATTCTTCCGAGTAAGGCACGGTTGTCGGAAACGACTGCGCAAATGAAGCATACCGTGGAAACTCCAGCACCCGCAAAACCGGATAGGGATAAGGAGCGTAGTTTTTTGTGTAATAACTCAGAGACGCTTTCATGCTGGCGATGAACCGATCCAGGTTGCGGTCGTGACCCGGATGGTGGTAGACTTCCAGCGCCACAGTTTGCCCATCTGCCCCTTTCCACGTATCGCGTTTGACCCCATATTTGGCCGAACACATGCTAAAGAAATAGTCTGAAAAGCCGGGCAGTTTGTAGTTAAAATACGTTCGTGGCTTCCCATCCGGGCCAGCTGACGTCCAGGTTTTCAATAACTGACCGGGCATAATAGCGGTTTGGTCGGGCGTGGTCGAGATGATTCCTTCGAAGGTGACCCAGTCCGCATCATCGGTAAACAGGAAATCACGCAGACCGCGCGGATCGTTTTGAGCAGGCACTGTCCATTGTTTAATAGGCAATCCATATTTCTTCCGGTATTTATCGCTGGTCAGTTCAAGTCCTTCATTATAGCCGAAGCCCGGAAAGATACTCACATTAAAGAATGTACCGTTAGCGAGAACATCCCGGCTATCGCCACTATTGCTGAACCCAACGTATTGTCCCGTCACGGCCATGTTCATCCGGGCCGTATCGCCGGGGTTCAGACGCCTGGGTAGGCGGTAAATATAATAACCTAACTTGCTATCATTCAGCACTAAGGCAGGCGCTTTGCCATCGACTAGTAGTTTGGTCAACTGCCGGTGGAAGTTATCGGCCGGAAGAGTCAGGTGGAGCGAGTCGATCGGTTGGTCGCCTTTATTAACCATCACAAACGCACCCGAAGCAACCGCTCTGAATTCATCGGGGAATACATCAACATTGACTTTTGCGCTGGTGATTTTCGGTTGCAGCACATCAAGGTATTTGTGGTATGTTTTCTCAAATGTAGCCTGTAGCTCGCGTTGCTCATCGGCCGATAAATAGCGGTTTTTAACGCTGACATTAGTGTATATCCACGCGCCCATACTCACAAACGCGAGCAAAAGAAGAGCGAACATCGCCATCGAAATCCGGCCCATTCGCTGCCGGGCCAGTTGCCAGCGCGATTTAAGACTCGTATCGGCTCCCCGGTTCCAGAACCACAGGGCAACCACTAAAAGTACGCCACCAAAGGCATACCAATACAGCCGGAATGAAGCCAGTGCGGTCAGGTAATGGCCGAAACCGTTCATATCCGAAATCTGAACACTACCTCCCGAAAAGGGAATTGCCAACCGGTAATTGAACTCGGCAAACTGTGGCACGGCCCAGATAACAACATATACTGCCAGTGTCACGATATGGCCCACAAATTTTTGGTTGACCATTGTATGGACAAAAAACGCCAGCATTACCAGCTGAAAATACTGCGAGAAGGCAACGCCGTATACATCTCGAAAATAGAGTGGCAGCTCGTAGTTGAAGTACCCTTTAACCGTCTGATTCAGCACGCCAGACACGATGATAAGCGTACAGAGCAGCACACAAACGTAAATCATCGACAGGAGTTTAGATCCGTAGTTCATCCAGTCGGGTACGGGCAGCGCGTCAGCAATTGTGTCGTAATGAACCACCTTATCACGATGAACGACTTCGCCGGTATAGAAGATCAGGACGATCAGTACAAAGAAGAAAAAGGTGCCATTTCGCGCTTCGAGCATCGCGTAAGTCGTTGGCAGCGATGATGTACCGAATATCTGTGCGCCAAACCAACCATCTAAAAAGAGAAACAATACGGCACCGATTAGAATAGCAATGAAGTAGGGGTCTCGAACAATATTGCCAAACTCCAGCCTGGCCTGCCGAAACATCTGCCTGATGTAAGCCCCGGTCTGAAAAACAGGCTTTGGCGTGGGCAAACTTGCCAGCGATGGCACAGCCCCGTCCTCTTCGCTGACTTTCCCTTTTTTTCGTGACGACGCCCGACCCAGCTTTACGGCCAGAAAGCGGGAAAAGCTAAACCGCACTATCGTCAGGATAAACACCAGCAGCCCCGCGCCTGTCCAGATGAGTCGATTGGTTAGCAGATCGCCTTCCAGTGGTGCCAATAAGGCGTTTTGTTCTACCGGCGACCAGTATTTAGTAGCGGCATCGTAGGCGTATGATCCGAATGGATCAAGTAGATTGACAAGGTGTTTATTCTCCAGATCCTGCGACAGCGTAGATCCCAACAGGTAGCCAATAAACAAGAGTATACTACCGGCATAGGTCGTGAATACCTGCCGCGAAAAGGCTACCAACCCAAAGAAGATACTACCTGCCAGAAACATATTCGGCACGACGAACAGCACAAACGGATACGCATAATCACGAAACCGGATAGGTCCGAAGCGTTCGGTATTATCCGCCAGATTAAAGACTGGCCCTAACAACGAACCAATGACAATGCCCAGCATGCCGACAGCCATAATGCCCAATAAGACAACGAATGAACCAACGAAACGGCCCAGCAGATAGCCCCGCTCGGTAATTGGAAAGCTGAAAAAGTAGTTTTTCGTATTGTGTTCGATGTCTCGGTAGACCGGCACGCCCATAATCGCCGATGCGATAAGCATCCCGAAAACGGTCAATACAACTACAAACTGGCTGATGGCATACGGTGAATTGACATTTGTCTTCTCCGATGCGGGGCCACTACCATAGATGACAAAGAGAAACGTAAACAGAAACAGAATCAGAGCGTATAGGTAAGTCGCAGGTCGTTTTAGCCGATAGGCTAGTTCGAAGCGGAAGATTTCGGTAAACATGGCTAGGCTATAAGTAGTAAGAGCGAGGAGTAGGAGTGAGGAGAATCAGTTATCGTTTAGCTTCAACGGCATTATAGTAAGCCGTCAATAGCCGGGCCACTACTAAACCGTAACCACATCCATCTTTTCTGTAATCTTGGCGAAATAAACATCTTCTAAATCCGGGGCAACCGGCTCAAAATCAGCCAGCGGCAGGTCACTATAAGCGTGAAGACGGGTTTTACCACCTTTGAGCTGGGTTGAAATCACCCGGTGGGTTTGCCGGTAGGAATCGATTTCGGTTTTTTCGACAAATTTCTGCCAGATTTTACCCTTCAGGTCAGCCACTAGATCATTAGGATCGCCGGTAGCAACGACTTCGCCGAGGCATATGATTGCCATATCGGAGCAAAGGTTCGTTACATCCTCAACGATGTGAGTGGATAGGATGACAATTGTGTTTTCACCAATTTCAGACAGCAGGTTATGAAAACGATTCCGCTCGGCGGGGTCAAGCCCAGCGGTTGGCTCATCGACAATAATGAGCCGTGGGCTTCCAATCAAGGCCTGCGCAATGCCAAAACGCTGCTTCATGCCGCCCGAATAAGTACCCAGATTCTTCTTGCGAACCTGGTATAAGTTCACCTTCTGCAAAAGCCCTTCAACAATCTCTTTCCGTTCGCGACCGTTGGCAATTCCTTTGAGCGAAGCGATGTGATCGAGCATTGCTTCGGCCGTTACGCGTGGGTAAACGCCAAATTCCTGCGGCAGGTAGCCCAATACCCGACGCACCGCATCTTTCTGGGTCAAAACATCCAGATCTTCGGTCAGGCCCGTCAGCCGTACACTACCGCTGTCGGCTTCCTGTAGCGTTGCAATCGTCCGCATCAGTGAGGATTTACCCGCACCGTTTGGGCCAAGTAAGCCAAACATGCCCTGCGAAATAGTCAGCGAGACGTTTTTTAACGCCCGAACACCGTTAGCATATGTTTTTGATAGACCTTGAATTTCGAGTTGCATACTGAAAGGGAATGAAGATTTGGCATTATAGAATTAGAAACGAATATCCTAAATGTACCTGAAAACACTAGCCAAACTTTTTCAGACGGTAGTTATTGAGTCCAAAAGGCACAAAAAAACTCCGCCAGCAGCGGAGTAAGGTAGTTATTCAGATTAATAAGCCCTACAGATTGCGATGTAGTATTAAGTTTAATTTACCTTAAACTTGGGCTCGTCCAGCTTCGAAAACGGCGAATTGTTGCTGATATATTCAGGAATAAGTTCTT
The DNA here is from genome assembly GCF_010233585.1 of Spirosoma endbachense. NCBI lineage: Bacteria > Pseudomonadati > Bacteroidota > Cytophagia > Cytophagales > Cytophagaceae > Spirosoma > Spirosoma endbachense. Next base: position 995,102 of record NZ_CP045997.1, on the reverse strand, counting down.
TTAGAATGCCAACTAACGTCATATCATCAGCATCACTTAAGACCAGTTTGAGACGTGCCATAGATTTTTGCAATAAAGCCGAATCAAGCGGCTGAAGACGGGCTATTTTAATTTTTGGATGATGGGTCAGTAAGCAATCTTCGCTGGTACTCAGCAATTCTTCGTACAGCTTCTCGCCCGGCCGTAAACCCGTAAAGTGCAACTCAATATCTTTATTCACTTCGTAGCCCGACAAGCGAATCATTTGATAAGCCAGATCAGCAATGCGAACGGGCTGGCCCATATCAAATACAAATACTTCTCCGCCACTACCCATTGCAGCGGCCTCAAGTACCAGCTGGCAGGCTTCCGGTATGGTCATAAAATACCTTGTAATGTCAGGGTGTGTCACCGTAACCGGGCCTCCCGATTCAATCTGGTGCTTAAACATCGGCACTACAGACCCGCTAGAACCCAACACATTACCAAAGCGGGTTGTGATAAAATGAGTGGACGATCCAGCATTCAAACTCTGTACATACATTTCGGCAAGGCGTTTGGTCGCTCCCATTACGTTTGTCGGATTAACGGCTTTATCCGTCGAAACCATCACAAATTTCCGCACGTTAAAGGCCACCGCTAAATCAGCAATGACTTTCGTACCCAGTATGTTGACCTTAATGGCTTCATAAGGATGTTCTTCCATCAGCGGCACATGCTTATAAGCGGCTGCATGGAAGACAAACACAGGCTGGTACCGTTCGAATAATTTACGCATCCGCCCCGCGTCGGTTACGTCGGCAATCTGGCTCCTTAGGGCAAGCCCCTGAATGGCACTCCCCAGCTCTTTACGAAGTTTGAAAACCAGATTATACAACGCCGATTCGGATTGGTCCAGCAATATAATCTCGCTCGGGCTATGGGATAATAGTTGATGAGCCAGCTCACTACCGATCGATCCCGCTGCCCCTGTTACCAGAACGACCTGTCCACGAATCTGTTTACCGATGGCAGCATTGTTTAGCTGGATGGCTGGGCGTCCCAGCAAATCTTCGATTTGAACATCGCGGATTTGACGGGTGCTCAATCGCCCATTTATCCAGTTCTGCGTTGATGGCACCATTTTGGCAATAACCTGATAGCGAAGGAGAAAATTAGCAATCTCGTTTCGGCGGTGAGCTGGCAGGTTGTTAATAGCCAGAATTACTTCGGGATTGTTCGTCGTTCGGAGAAACAGCGTAGCCGCCTGAATCGGGCTAAATACGGGTACGCCCTGTACCGTTTTCTGAACTTTGGCTGGATTGTCATCAATAAATCCCAGGATACGATAATCGGGATTACGTTGCAGAATGCCTTTCGTATGAATACCCATCACACCTGCACCATAGATGAGTACAGGCCGCGATTTGCTGATTGGCCCTGCAATCAATAATTGATACAAGTATTTGGTAGTGAACCGAATAGTGACCAGCAATACGATACTAATAAAATAGTCAATGACTAAAATTGAAACGGGAATATAGAGCATTGGATCGCTGTAAATCACGCTTAGGCTGTAGGAGCCAATGCCAGCCAGTAGGCTACTAAGCGTAACGGCCTGCCCAATCAACTGCACATCTTCTATCCCTGTATGCCGAATAACGCCCGCAAAAGGTCGAATCCAGAGAAACAGTACGAATCGGCAAAACAGCAAGCCCAAAAAGTGATTCCAATGCCAATTAGCCGGTTCAATCGCAAAATTGAATCGTAAGGCCCAGGCGCAGATGAACGATAAAACAGTTATTGTCAGGTCGACCAGCAGGACAACCAAACGAGGGGCAAATCGAGTAGTAACCTTCGCTGACAGTAATTGCTTCATTACAGGCTTTTATCGTTACAAAGTCGATGTGGTTACGGGCACAGTAGTCAATAAAAACTGACTATTCGACTAGCAAAGATAAATAAGTGACTTAGGCTGGCAAGCATTTATGTAACTTTTACATAAATTTAATTTCTATATAAATAGACGATCTGCTTGCAAGTAGAGTAACTAAACGGTTTTTTGCGAGTTGATCGATACCTTTGGCCGAGCGACCTTTGATTTGGTCAACGTGGTAACTGATCAACTCATTGGTTTGACTGTTGGGTTTTTCTTCGACGGTATCATCCAGCAGTAAGAGTCCCTCTGGGTCAACTATCTGTTACACAAAAGCTTGATAACTTGCCAGCGTTGAGCCGAGCCATAGTCGGCCTGCTCAGGCTACGAGTTAGCCGATCATGGCTAAGCTGCTGTTCTAAAAGAGCGCCCAATCGGGTGGCGGTGGCCTGTTGCTGATTGACCAATAGATAGTCCGAATATAAATCTTGTTCCAGCGTCAGTCCTTTCATACTGGCAAAAACGGTAGATTCTGCCCAGATTGCGACAAAGGCACAATCACTGCGTAACATCAGCTAATAACTAGTAAAATTCAGCAAACACTATATCCATTGATCCATGCCGGAATCGATTAAGACATATGACTTCAAACCCGGTTTGTCTGCTGAGATTGAATTAGCAGCTATTTCAGCCATTTTTCAACAGCATCAGCTTAATATCATTAAACCTCACCGAACTGATTTTTAT